>SLNJ01000057.1 GCA_007133065.1 Opitutales bacterium | reverse complement strand
GGTCGCGCAATGGGACAAGGAGGACTGTGAGAATCTCGGTATCGTGAAAGTCGATCTGCTCGGGCTTGGGATGATGTCGGCGCTTCAGGACTCACTCGCTATCGCTCGGGAGCGCGGGCACGTTGTTGATTTCGCGCACATTCCCAAGGACGATCCTGCAACCTACGAGCTCCTCCGCGCCGCGGATACGGTCGGAGTCTTCCAGGTCGAAAGTCGAGCCCAGATGGCGACGCTTCCGCGCCTCAAGCCGTGCTGCTTCTACGATTTGGCGATTGAGGTCGCGATCGTGCGCCCCGGCCCCATCGTCGGACGGCTCGCCCATCCCTACCTCGAGCGCCGCGCCGGCCGCGAGCCGGTCGACTATATCCATGAAAAACTCCGGCCGACCCTGGAGCGCACCCTCGGTGTGCCGCTCTTTCAGGAACAGGTGCTTAAGATGGCTATGGTTCTCGCCGATTTCTCCGGTGCCGAGGCCGAGGAGCTGCGCCGCGCCCTCGGGTTTAACAAAGGCGAGGAGCGCATGCGCGGAGTCGAAGAGAGATTGCGGCAGGCACTGCGGGAACGGGGCTACGGCGGGGAGGTCATCGAGAAGGTCTGCCGGTCCATCCGCTCCTTCGCTCTCTACGGATTTCCCGAATCGCACGCCATCAGCTTCGCTCTGATCGCCTACGCCAGCGCGTATTTAAAGGTTCACTACCCGGCCGAGTTCTACGTCGGACTCCTGAACAACCAGCCAATGGGGTTCTACAGCTCCGCCACCCTGATCCGGGACGCCCGACGACACGGCCTGCGCTTCCTCGCGCCCTGTGTCGCCGAATCCGGGGAGGCGTGCGCGGTGGTGGATGATCGGGTCGTCCGGCTCGGGCTGAACATGATCCGAGGCGTTCGCGCCGGCGCGATCGCAACCCTGCTCGACGAGCGAACAAAACGGCCTTTTCAGTCGCTCGCCGACCTGCGCCGCCGGACGCGCTTCCGGGACGATGAACTCCGCGCGTTGGCCGCTGCGGGCGCCCTCAACGTCTGCTGCGGCAACCGCCGGGCCGCTCTCTGGGCCGTGGCAAAGGCGGAGCCGGTCGATGATCTCTTCGCCCGCGTCGCGGAGGAGACAGGGGAGGGAAGGCAGAAATCGGAGGACGGGCCGTGTCCGCTCCGGGCGATGTCCCCCCACGAGCGCTTGCAGAGCGACTATACGCACACCGGAGTGAGCGTGAGCTGGCATCCGATGGCGTGGATGCGCTCCCGGCTGTCGCCGCGCGTCCGGCGCGCCTCGGAGCTGCCTGGAATTCCCTCGGGGAGCCGCGTGGCGGTGGCCGGAACCGTGATTTGCCGTCAGCGGCCCGGTACCGCGAAGGGCGTCGTATTCGTAAGCCTGGAAGACGAAACCGGGATCGCGAACAGCATCGTATCCGCCGCCCTCTTCGAGCGCCGCCGGCTGGTCATCACCCAGGAACGCTTTCTCCTTATTATCGGTGAACTCCAGAACGCCGAGGGCGTCATCCACATCAAGGCCCGCCGCATCGAAGGCCTTCCCTCCGGTGAACTCCCCCACCGGGAATCCCACGACTTTCGGTGAGCGGCGGTTCGCCGCCGCTGGTGAAATATCGCGCTGTTCAAATTGCTTGTGGTCATCGTTGCCGTGGTTGTCGGTGTGATCGGCACTGGCTGTGGACAACAGCGCCGGTGACGCGGTGGATCCGGATCGCACGCCATCGTGGCCCTGGCGCTACGCCGCTCGCCTCGTTGTGATCGCCGTTCTGATTCTTGTCGCGGTTCATCAGCTGCTCCGGAAGCGATTGATCGATTTATACTGAGTCGCGGTGCGGTGCCGGCTGGGAAACCGCGATGCTGCCTACAAGCGATAGATCAGGGAGGGGCACTGAATCAACGATCCGTTCTGCTGGGATTTTTGAAATGGATGGCTCAGGATTACGTTGCATATCCCGAACTGAAGTTGCACGATGGCGGCATGAAACTTAGCTTCATGACCTTGGGATGTCCCGCGTGGGACTTGGAGACTATCTGCTGCAACGGGCGCGATTACGGATTCGACGGGGTTGATTTTCGCGGTCTCGGCGAGGATCTGGACGTCACCCAACTCCCGGCATTCACCACGGAAGTCGCCGCGACCAAGCGGATGCTCGACGATCACGGGCTCGCGGTCTCCGCGATCAGCTCGAGTATCGGGGTCTGCGATCCGGCCAAGCGCGCCGCCAACCTCGAGGAGGCCAAACGCACGATCCCGGTTGCCCTTTCGCTCGGGTGCGGCATCGTGCGGGTCTTCGGGATGGGGGATCTGAAATCGATGACCCACGTTGAAGCCGCCGACGTCGGGCGCGACTGCCTTGAGGCGATTCTCGCGCTCGACGGTGGGGATAAAATCCAGTGGGTGTTCGAGACCCACGACCACTGGATCCAGTCGAATGATTGCGCGCTGCTCCTGGAGCGCATCCCGAATCCGAACTTTGGTGTTCTGTGGGACATGGGGCACACCAGCCGGGTCGGAGGCGAATCGCCCGAGGTGAGCGTCGCCGCGCTGAAGGGACGTATCTATTATACGCACATCAAGGACGCAGTATATGACACGAGCCATCCCGATGCGATGAAGGACGGGTGGCGCTATGTCACCCCCGGGTCGGGCCAGCTTCCCCTTGCCGAAGCGATTGCCGCCCTCAAAGGGATCGGGTACGACGGCTGGGTGAATTTTGAGCACGAGAAGCGCTGGCACCCCGAGCTCCCGGAACCGGAGGAGATATTTCCGGCGTTCGTCGCGTGGGCCAAGCCGCTGATTGCGTAAAGATTGCCACAACCCGCACGCCGGGCTTTCCGGGGCCGCTTGTGCTATGCATCGTCTCCGAGGGATTTGCGCGAGGTGTAGAGCGGGATGTGGTATTGTGGACCTCGCTCGGGCGAGCCTTGGCGGGAGGGGAATTGATCGGCGGCGAGGGAGCGGGTGATTCCATCGCGATGCTCGGTGACCGCCGTGCCGTAGTAACCGTTCGGGCCGCCCCCGGTCGTGCTTGCGGAAATACGCGCCTGGCTCGCTTCGTTCACGATGGCGGTGGTGTGCGGGCGTCCGGAGAAGAACATGCCTCCGAGGACCTCGGTGCGTCCGCCGTTGATGGTGTGGTAGGCGATTCCGCAATCCTCGGTCTTTGTACCGAGTACCCAGAGACGGCCGCCGTCGTTGAAGACCATCGGCTCCCCGCGTTCGGGGTCGAGTTGGCGGCACCACGCCTCCTGACCATGAAAGCTGACGCAGGCACGGCCGTGCCCCGTCGCTCCCGGGATCACGCCGGTAGTGCAGCAAATGTTGTCGATAAAGACCCTGCCGCCTGTTACGCTGTTGATGTAAAGCGGGGAGGTCTGGGTGTGCATGTCGCGGATGACGACGGTTCGCCGCGCGGCGTGGTCGAATGTGTGGTGTTTGCCGCGCCAGAGTTCCCAGGCGAAGAGGGATTCGAGAAAAAGGGGATCGTCGCTTTCACCGTCGATCACGAAAGCGCCTTGCCCCGCCATCTCGGCAAGGTTGGGGCCGGTCACTAAATCGACGAAGTTGAAGTCGATCCGGCGTACCGTGGCGGGGATCGTTACCGGTCGGTCCAGCCGATAGTGGCCCGCTTCAAAGAGGATCTCAGCCGCTCCGGAGTCGAGCGCTTTCTGGATCGCCGGAGCGTCGTCATGATGCCCGTCGCCGCGCGCGCCGAACGCCCGCACCCCGGACCGGGTCTCGTCCGCCCGCACCCCTTCGAACGCGGGTGGATCGAGCACCCTGAGGCGTTCCATCGGCGGTCCGGACCCGAGAGCAAACGCGGCGGGTAGCGCCAGCTCCCGGAGGATCGTGCCACCGTCGGAGGATTTCACACCCCCCGTTTCGGTCAACCCGACTGCTCCTTCGGGCCCGGCGACCGCGTCCGTGAATCCGCGTACCATAACCGCGTCGGCGTAGAGTCCGCCCGCCTGCCATTCGATGGCGGCCGCTCCTTGCCCGGACAGCTCCGAATCAACGATTCCGACTTGTCCGCCGGGGTGCCGGCACATGAGCGCAGGTGCGTCGGCTTCGGT
Source organism: Opitutales bacterium (assembly GCA_007133065.1). GTDB lineage: Bacteria > Verrucomicrobiota > Verrucomicrobiia > Opitutales > Oceanipulchritudinaceae > SLNJ01. The sequence continues at coordinate 10,685 of SLNJ01000057.1, read as the reverse complement.
TGTGATCCGGCGCAGGCTCAGGAACGACTGGTTGGAAAGAATGCCGCAGCGGCGTTGGCCCGTCAGTTTGACATGCTCGGCGACGGCGTACCCGGAAGCTTCTATTCCGGTCTCAAATCCGTCGATCGCGACTTCCTGAACCAGGACCCCGGTGAGACCTCCGTGGTTGAGGCGCAGACCGGTTCGGCCGCCGCCATCGCCCGAACGGATGGACACCCGCCGCACCGCGCCGGTGTTGCAGGCGAAAAAGTCGAGCCCGATAGCGGCCGGATTTCCGATACCGGTTTCGATTGTCAGATCCTGAACGTAGTTCGCCATCGAGACATTGGAACGTCTGCCGCGCATGAGCGTGATCACCGGCTTCGGATCGGGACCGTCGAATCCGTCGGCGTGGTCGGCGAGGCGGAAGATGGTCCGGTCGCGTCCCGCCCCGATCAGGCGCAACTGCCGGTTCAGTTCGCTCCCGAGCGAGTTGTGGAGATCGTCGAAGGAATAGCTGACGGTGTCGCTGATGCGGTAGATCCCCGCCGGAAAGTAGAGTGCGGGCAGATACGGGAGAAACGAGGGGAAAATCGCCTTGACCTTGCCGTTCTCCTTGCGGTTTTCCACGCCGGAGGGAAGGTACCCGTCACCGGGCAGCGCCTCGATCTCCGCGACGGTCGCCCGCTGCGCGTCCCGGGTGATCCCGGCGATCGCGTCCAGCGCCCGGACCAGCGCGGCGGTGCAATCCTCCCGACCCGTCGGATCCGCGTTGAACGGCGGTGCGGTTACATCGAGATGCGTCGCCTCCCCGAACGGGTGGAGTTGCTCGGCAGCAGGCAGCAGATCACGCGGATGTGGCGGTGGTGTTGCATCGTACATAACGCGACCGTAGCACTCACCCCGCGGGCAGCAAGTCGGATTCTTCTCGGATTTTTGCGGCCCGCCTCCTGTCGGAACTGGCACGATCCGGCAGGTTATCCCGGTGTCGTTTCAAGGTCACCGCCCGCGCCTGCGTCAGGGCCATCCATCTGGGGGCTTGTGGCGCAAGTGCCCTGTTGGCGGCCAGTTGGAGTCCCGGCTTCAGCCGGTTTTGGAGCTCAAGTGGGGCCGCATGAATGCGCGACTCCAACGATCGCTCCCAGATGAAATGGCCCGCGCCTGCGTCGTGGATTTCGGATTTCGACTTGCAGATTGGGGCGGGATCGGGCAAGGGAGGCGATGCGGGCGCCGCTGCAATATTGCACTGTGTGCTCCGGGCGAAGGGAGTTTCAGTTCATGATACCAGGATTGGCCAGTTTCTTTGACACAATGCCACTGCCGGTGCTGCTCGGCATCATCGTGGTTGTCTTGCTTGTCCTCGTGAAGGGCGCGGACATCCTCGTGGAGGAGGCGGTCCGGGTGTCGCGGAGGATGGGGGTTCCTCTGATCGTGATCGGAGCAACGATCGTGAGCCTGGGAACGACCTTTCCGGAGGCCGCCGTTTCGGTTATGGGGGCGGTTCAGGGTAACCCGGGACTGGCATTGGGAAACGCGGTCGGTTCGATCATCGCGGATACCGGGTTGATCCTCGGACTGGCGGCAATCATCAAACCGTTGCCTCTCGATCAATCGGTGGTGCGGCGGCAGGGATGGATCCAGCTGGCGGCTGGAGTTATCCTCGTGGCGAGTTGCTTTCCCTGGAGCCACCCGGCGAAGGCGTTCGCCGCCGGGGGAGGGGGCCTGCTGCCGCAGTGGGTGGGGTGGATATTCTGCCTCCTGCTGGTGTTATACCTGGTGGTGAGCCTGCGATGGTCACGGACCCAGGGATCCCCGGCGAACGTGAACCTATTGGCGGAGGCCCACGTGCCGGTTCCGCGCGACCGGGACGCGCGCCTGTGGGTTCTGATGTTGCGCTTGTTGCTGGGAATCGCTCTGGTTGTCCTCTCCGCTCAGGCGCTGATCCCGGCGGTCGAGGTGACGGCGATCCGAGTCGGGGTTCCGGATGCAATCATCGCAGCCACGCTGGTTGCATTGGGGACATCACTGCCGGAGTTGACGACCGCGATCACCGCCGTGCGTAAGAGTCAAGGGGGACTGGCGGTCGGGAACGTCATCGGGGCGGATATCCTGAACGTGCTCTTTGTGGCGGGAGTGTCGGCATCCGTGACTCCCGGCGGGCTCGCGGCCGGGCCGTATTTCTTCCAGCTGCTCTTTCCAGCGATGCTCCTGGTTCTTGTGATCTTCCGGATCGGGATTCGGGTCTCACCGTCGCATATCAGCCGACCGATCGGATTCTTGTTGCTCGGGGTGTACCTGCTCACGATCGGAATCGCCTACCTGGGTGGTATACGCTTCCACTGACCGTAAGGCTTACGCGGCGAACTGGCGGTAGAGGCGAGTATAGGGTCCGCCGTTGCGCAGAAGGTCAATGTGTGCGCCGCGTTCCACGATGCGTCCATGGTCGAGCACGAGCACGCAGTCGGCGTTGCGGATGGTGCTCAATCGGTGCGCGACGATGAAGCAGGTGCGTCCCCTCAGCAAATTCTCCAATGCCTTCTGCAAGCGCATTTCAGTGAGGATATCGACGCTGCTGGTCGCTTCATCGAGAATGAGGATACGCGGGTCCGCGATGAGCGCGCGGGCGAAGCAAACGACTTGCTGCTGGCCCTGGGAGAGCCCGACGCCGTTCTCGGATACATGGGTTTGGAAACCATGGGGCATCGCTTCAATCAGGTCGCGGCACCCGAGGCGCTCCACGGTTTGGATCACCGCCTCGTCCGAGGCCTCCGGTCTGCCGAGCCGGATGTTGTCGATCACGCTGCCGGTGAAGAGGAAATTTTTCTGGAGCACGATGCCGAGTTGCTCCCGCAGCGATGCGCTCTGAATTGTCGTGACATCGCGACCGTCGAAGGTGATGCGGCCGCCGGTCGGCAGGTAGAACTTGCTGATGAGGTTGATGATCGTACTCTTACCGCTGCCCGTGTGGCCGACCAGGGCGATTGTTTCCCCGGGATCGGCGCGGAAGCTGATCCCATGGAGAACCTCGGTTCGCCCGTCATAGCTGAACGTGACATCCTCGAACCGGACGCGCCCTTCCATACGGGGGATCGGAACGGCGTCCATGGGATCCTCCCAGTCCGGCTGCGTGTCGAGCAACCGGAAGATGCGCTCGGCTCCGGCCATGGCGGCGAGAGCGATGGTGAAGTGCCGCCCGACGTTCTTCAGCGGGGCGAAGAAAAGGGTTGCGAGAAAGAGGAAAGTAATGAGGTCGCCCACCTGCCATCCGATGTCCGGGTGCATGACCCCATAGCCGCCGACAATCAGAATCAGCGCCATGCTGAACTGCGTGTTCAATTCGAGGATGGGAAGAAACAACGCCGTCTCCTTCGCGAGCGTGATACTGCTGTCGGAATGCCGGTTCGCGAGGCGATCGAAGATGCGGGAGTTGGTCTTTTCGCGAACAAATCCCTGGGTAACCCGGATCCCCTTGACGGATTCGGCGATCGTCGCAGTGACCAGGCTGTAGCTCTCCTGCACTGCGCGGGACGCCCGGCTCATCCGTTTGCGGAAATAGCGGTCCATCGCCCATAGAAGCGGACCCAGGACGAGGACGGTGAGGAAGAGGACCCAATTGGTGATTGCGAGAAGGATGGCCGCGCCGATCATCTGCCCGATGTTGATGATCGAGGCGAAAAACACCACCTGGAGGCCGCGACGCAGCGCTTCGACATCCGACGTCAACCGGCTGATGATGCGTCCGATTCGCGTCGTGTCGTAGAAATGCATGGTCTGGCGCATGAGATGTCCGAACACTTCGTTGCGGATGTCGCGTACGATGCACTCGTTCATCTCGTGGCCGATACGATGGCGCAGGTAAAAGGTCGCCTGAATGAACAGGGAAAGGGCGACAAATCCAAAGACCGACCATGCGAGCAGACCGGGGTTCTCCTGTTCGATCGGCCCGCTGATAATCCGACCGATCGCCCATGTCAGCAACGGTAGCTGAATGCCCCGCAGGATCACCACTATGAACAGCCATCGACGCATCGCCGGATACTTGCGAGTGTAGCCGAAGATCCTCCAGAGCAGGCTGAAGCGCATCGGCTGATCCTCGGAACGACCATCCCGGTTTCGCTCCTTCGGTGCGCGACGTGTGAGAACAGGCCCGGCGCTCATGACAGGGATTCCTCCATACACCTTAAGTTCATACAAAAGTGATCTCTCTGAACTGGAAGTCAGGCATTGCTCATGCTCCTGCCCCGGGTGCGTTTGCGAGGGCCTCCCGGCTTTCGGGATCGACCTCCTGATACTGGATGGAGTCGCGGTAGGGACCGCGGGAATGCATCAACTCCTCGTGCGTGCCCGACTGAAGGATACGTCCCTTGTCCAACACGATGATGTGGTCGGCCCGGCGCAACGTGCTCAGGCGATGTGCCACGATGAGCGTGGTCCGCCCTTCAAGCGCCCGTTCCATCGCTTCGAGGATCTCATGCTCGGTTTCGGGATCGATCGCCGTGGTGGGGTCGTCAAGAATCAGCACCGGGGGATCGTGGAGGAGGGCGCGGGCGATCGCGAGCCGCTGGCGCTGTCCCCCGGAGAGGTTCAGGCCGGCTTCGCCCAGGATGGTGTCGTACCCATCCGGCGACTCCACAATGAAGGGGTGGGCGCAGGCAATGCGAGCCGCTCGCTCGATTTGCTCGTCGGTCGCCTCGGGGTTCGCGAATGCAATGTTCTCGCGTACCGTGCTGCTGAAGAGGAAGTTCTCCTGGTATACGACCCCGACATTGTGCCGCAGGTCGTCAAGGCGGAGGTCGCGCAGATCATGGCCATCGAGAAGGATGCGTCCGAACTGCGGGTCGTAGAATCGTGGAACAAGGCTCAGCAGGGCCGTCTTCCCCGATCCGGTTGCGCCGGCGACCGCCACCAATTGTCCGGGTTTTGCCTCGAAGGAGATGTCCTCCAGGACGTTGCCGCCCGTAATCGCAGTATCGCCTGGTTCGTCTCGTTCGCCCATCGACTGGGGCGGATCGTAGTGGAAGTGGACGTTCTCGAACACAAGGTGTCCCTTGGCGCTGGGAAGGGGTAGCGCGTCGGGGCGTGTGTCGACCTCGGGAACGGAGTCCATAATCTCGAACACACGACGTGCGCCGGTCAGGCTCTGCTGCACCCCGTCCGCGACTTCCGCGATGGCGGTGACCTGGTTGGAGAACTGCTGCAGAATCCGTGCGAATACAACGAGACCTGTGCCGACGGCGAGCTCTCCCCGAATCGCCAACCACCCGCCGAAGCCCAGGAGAATTGCGATGTTGATCTGGGTAAGGAACTCCACGGAGGGGCGGAATGCCGAGTTGATCTTGATGATCGTTCTGCGCTGCCGGCGCACCGCCTCGGTCGAAGCCTCGAACCGTGTGATCTCGCGGGCTTCGAGGGAAAATCCCCGCGTCGTTGTGATACCGGCGATCGCTTCCGTGAAATTGAGGATCAAACGATCCATCAGCTCCCGGCTCTCCAGGTACAGCGGGCGGATCACCCGGGAATAAGTCAGTGAGAGGCTCCAAAGGACCGGGAGCGAAGCCATGCACGCAAACGTCAACAAGACGTGGATGTTGAACATGTAGAAGAGAAAGACCCCCAGTGTGATTGTCAGAGCAAACAACTGGAGCAGCACTCCATCGATGAAGATGCGCACCGCTTGCACGTCACCGGTAACCCGGTTGATGAGCGATCCGCTCTCGTTCGAATCGAAAAACCGGAAGCTCAGCCGCTGGAGCTGACGATAAACCATTTTCCGCAGGTTCGCGACGATGTGGTCGTGTACCAGCCGTGCGGTGGCGAGCTGGTGGAGATAGAAGATCAACAGGTGCCCGAGTCCGATCGCAATGATTCCGCCGCCGATCCAGGCAATCACCTGCATCGGCGGCATCCCCGGGGGAGGCGCGATCCCAAACGGCCACTTGGGCGGATCCACCGTCGGATCCATCGTCCAGCGCAGGTAGTCAATCCCGACGCCGATCAATCCGAGTCCCGCCAGAGCCATGACCGTGATGACGAGTTGTAGTGCGATCACGATCACACACGCCCGGCGGTGACTCCACGCCAGCTTCAGCAGCCGGCGGATCAGCATCCGGTTCTCGGTGCCGTTGGAAGCCGATGGTGGTGATCTGGGAAGTGAATCGTGCATCACAAAATGGCGGATTCAGGGCGATTGCACCCGAACGGACGGCAACGATCCGATCCATGTTCGGCTATGACAAGCCCATTTCGGCGCGGATCGATATCAACCGGTATGTAGCGGGTCCACTACCGAAGGCTATGGGGGAATCGCTTGCACCGCCCACGTTTTCCAGGGCCACACAAGCAACCAAACCCGCAATCATAAGGATGCGGCCGATGGGTGTGAGCGCTCCCAGCCATCCGACCCGTTGTCAGGCCAGGTCACAGGCCTCGGCCGGCATCCAATGCGCGTCCTTGCCCTCCCACTTGACGTTGCACCCAATCGGGTTGGTCAGAGGAGTTGATACGGGCTTGCCGGCGAGGTTGCTGGTCTGACATTTGAGCAGACGGGTTTCGATGCCAGTGTCTCGACACGGTCTTTCGATCCAGGCGACAGATTCCTGTTGCGGGAAGAGGCGCGGGTTGATTCGATCATCCTTTAGATTATGAGTGACAAGAACCAAAAAACCATTCGTGTGGGCGTCGTCGGCTGCGGAGTTGTAGCAACCGCGTATTACCTGCCTTACCTGCTGACCCGCAAGGATGCCGAAATCACGGCTGTTTGCGACCGTCGCCTCTCCCGGGCTGAATCGTGCAAACGGATCTTCGGCGCGAAGGCAGCCTACGACGATTACGACCGGATGTTGCGCGAATCGGACGTGGAGCTGGTCCTCGTCCTCACCGGGCCGGGCACGCACGTTCGGTTCACGGTGGCCGCCGTCGAATCCGGGCGCGACGTGCTGCTGCAGAAGCCGATGGCGCTGGACCTGGACGGCGCGGAAGCGATTGTCGCGGCGACGCGGCGTGCCGGACGTAAGGTATTGGTCGAACCGAGCGCGCCTTCGCCGATAGCGCCGAACTATGCGGAAATACGACGCTTGGTGCGCGCAGGTGTTCTCGGGAAAACGTCGTGGTTCAGCTGCATCCCGAGCGGCCCCACCAAAGCCGGCCACCCCGCCCTTGCCGGGAATCCCTACGGTGCGGGAGCATTCTACACGAAAGACAGCGGCGGCATGATTTTCGACTACGCCTACGGCCCGGCTCAAATCGCTGCCGTCCTCGGGGCATGCAAACGCGTGACCGGTATGGCCACCATCACCATGCCCGATCGCTATATCGTTCCGGAAGAACACTACGACAAATTCCTGGAGGCAGCAGAAACTCCGGAGGAGGCCAACTACTGGGACGCTGCGATCGCGGCGGAGAAGACCCAGCCGGTCAAGATGGAGGCGCCCGACAACGCCTTTGCTCTTTTCGAGATGGCCGACGGATCGCTGGGAGTCTACCATTTTGGACGCCTCTTTCAGCCGACCCGTGCCCCCGCGACCTACGGTGGCTTGCAGGTGCTCGGGACCGACGGCAACCTGATCTTCGGGGCCGGGCACATGGCATCTGTTTACACGACCCGCAGGGATCTCGTCCCCGAAACCGACGAGGAGGGCTGGTTCCACTTCGATTCGCCCCCGGTCGACATGTCCAAGTATCGCTGGCCGCAACCGCCTCCCGGAGCGTTTAATTACTACCACGCATCGACCGACCATATCCTCACCTGCATTCGCGACGATCGCGACCCCGTCCTCAATGTCGAGTACGGCCGGCACATAACTGAGATGATGTACGGAACCTCCGTCTCCGCGGAAACCGGAAGACATTATGATATGACAACAACCATCGATTGGTAGCACACATGAGCTCCCCGCTTCGCATCGGCATTGTAGGCCTGCAGTTCGGGCATTTGCATGTACGCTCGCTTCTGCAGGAACCCGGGTTCCGTATCGTCGCACTGGCGGACAGCCACGGAGACTCGCCTACCGCGCGGCTGGCGCGCTCCCTGGCGCCCGGAGCCCGGTTCTTCGAGCGCGGGGAGGAGCTGCTCGAACAGACCGAGTTGGACGCAATTTGCCTGAGCACGTCTCCTGTACGCCGGACGTCCCTGCTTCTGGACGCCGTCGGTCGTGGCCTTCCGGTCTTTGTCGAGAAACCGTGGGCGGTGGATTCGAAGGCGGCTCGCGAACTCACGGAGGAAGTTCGCCGCAGGAAGGGCCGCGTGATGGTCGGCTTCAGCTTCCGGTTTCACCCGGCGCTCGTGCGCCTGCGGGAGCTCTTGAACGGCGACCTCGGGCACGCGTGGATGCTCAACGCGGAGTATGCATTTGAATGGCCCATTCGAGCCGAGCATTGGATGTGGTCCGCGAGCGGGGGGGCCGGGTTCTTTAACGAGAACTCCTGCCATCTCTTCGATGCGGTCTGCCACCTGCTCGGGCGTCCGGTTAGCGTGGCCGCAACCACTGGGAACCCGCGCGGCGCACCCGGCCCGGAAATCGCCGCAATTACGCTGGGCTACGAGTCCGGCGCCATTGCGGCGCTCACGGTCGGTGCCGTGGCTGCCCAGCCATTCGAGGACTTTCCTCGTATCGATCTGGTGACCGCCAACGGCCAGGCCCGTCTGCGCGGACGGCATCACATCTGGGAGTCCCTTCAATGGGCGCTCCGGGGCGGCAGTTCAGTCGCTTCGTTCTCCGCCCCGCCGGAGCGCCTCGGAACCACCCGCTACACGCATGCTTGGCGTCACTTCGAAGAAATGGTGCGTGCCCGAAAGCCCTTCGCTTCCACCCCGGAGGAGGGGGAACGCGCCGTTCACCTCGCAACGGCGGTATTCGAGGCCGCCCAATCACAGACAACTGTTCACCTGGAATCACCATGAAATTCGCCCTGGAAGCCGGTCCTGATACCATGAACCTTGCCGTTGAACTCGGGATCAGCGGGGTCCCGGTTAACGGCGCCGCAGTTGCCGCCGATACCGAGGCGGCACTCGACCCCCTGCGTGAACGCGGATTAAAGCCGTGCCAGATCAGCGCCTTCGGGTACAATCCGCTCCAGGACGATGCAACCCGCGCCGAACCGGAGGCGCTTGTCGCCCGCCTGCTCGAACTGGCGCCCACGATCGATGGCAACCCCTGCGTCGTGATTCCGGGAGGCAATTATAACGCCGACGCGTTCGGGCAAACCGACCCGCGCAATTTCGGCCCTGAAGCGCTCCGATCTCTGGCCGAGCGGCTTGGACCGCTGCTTGATCTCGCCGAAAAGCACGGCGCGCGACTGAGTATTGAGCCGTACCTCAAGGGCGCTATGGATTCCCCGGAGCGATGTCGAGAACTCGCCGCGGTGCTCAACAATCCGCCGGCGCTGCGCTTCAACCTCGATCCGTCGAGTCTCTACGACTTTCGCGACTTCGTCGACCCTGCGCCGATGGTCGAGCGGGTCTGCTCCATTCTTGGGCCCGTTGCCGGTGTGATTCACGTGAAGGAGGTCGGTTTGGACAAGGGTTTCCACCTTCACGCGGGACTCGTTCCCCTCGGGAAAGGCTCGACTGACTGGGCTGCGTATCTGCGCCAGGCCGGCGAATGCGTGTCGTCCGACACATGGGTCCTCCTTGAACACTGCCTCAGCGCGGAAGAAGCCAGAAGCAGTGTCGCCTGCTTGAGGAAAGCGGCCGCCGAGGCGGGAGTGACGCTCGAATAACCTCAACAGCCTGCCAGCCTAGTCATCGGCGCGGTAGCGGGCCCACATCTGGTTGAAAAGTTCATCCCAGGTCTGTCCCTGGCGTGCCCAGGAGGCTGAGAAGTCCCAGCCCCTCTCCTCCTGAATAATCCTTACGTGCTCGGTGTCATCCTCGCTCATCCAGCGGTCGGCGTAGTCGAAGAAGGCATCATGGTTCCACGGTTTCGTGAGGCCGTAAATCCGCGCGGCCAGAGCTGTGCCGACCCAGGCGATGCTGGTGCAACAGCGCCGGTAGCTCTCGCCGATCCGAGCAGGCCAATCGCGGGGATGCAGGTGCTCGTAACGTCCCCAGCCGCTCTCGGGGTCGCCCTCGGGTCCGACGTGTCCTCCGTAGACGGCGGTTGCACCAGTCCATCCCTCATCGTACATGGTCTGCATGTCTTCGCTGAAGCGAAGGTCGGGATACGTGGCAACGGGGTTTTGCATCTCCTCGTCGCCCAGCAGGGTTCCCGCGAGGATAATCGGCAGTTTGCGGCCGTTGCCATGCCCGCCGTGCGCCCGCCAGCCAAATACGTTTCCCGCACGAGCCATACCCCAGAGATCAATTCCAAGCTGGACGTAATGGATGAGTAACGCCTCTTTCTCCGCAGGCTCGAAATCGAGGGCCAGCAGCAGGGCGGCCATGCCGGTTGCCCGAGCGAACTCCCTGCCATACTGGGGCATGTTATCGACCGGGGCGCCGAACGAGTAGCCGACGGTATCGAGCCATGGACGCTGGAAAACCCGCTCCCAGTCGGCGAGGGGAGGCGTGTCCTCGACGCGTGGGAGTCGTGGGAGCAGTTCCCGGCGAAGCTGGGAGGCCCGGTAGATGCGGTTATTCGAGTCGGTATAGGCCGGGCGAAAGGCGTCGGCAGGCGCGGGGGCGTCGAGACAGGTGAGAACCGCTGCCGTAAGCGTGAAACTGACCGACTGGTCCTCGGGTCGGAGCATCCGCGGCGGCGGTTTGGCAT
>SLNJ01000028.1 GCA_007133065.1 Opitutales bacterium | reverse complement strand
CGTTTCGACGTTCAGCGGACTCATCACGGCACAACTCGGACGCATTCCGAAGGCCGGCGAAACCCTTCAGCTGGACGGTCTCGAGGTCCACATCGTCGAAGTCGACGAAAAACGGGTGATCGCGGCACGTGTGCGGGAGGCGGCAGGCGAGGCGATGTAGTTTTGGGAATCTCTCAAATCCATGGTATCCATGGGTGCTTGCTCCACTGCCGATTTGACTGCATCATTGTAGGCAGGATGATCCCGGCAACCCGTGGTGCGCTGGGAAAAATGGCTTGTCACGGTTCTGGAATCGTGGTTAACCCGTGGCAAACCCCCACTCAGCAAGCGAACCCCCGGCGCGCATCATCCGGATCAAATCCCCAAAACCGGAGTCTGAGTGTTCGAAAGCCCGATCCCAGTTTACCTGAATTCAACTCTACCACGACAACCCCCTCATCTGATCGACTATGTGCCTGAACCCCAATTCGAATCGCTCTTTCCCGGTGGCGGGCCGTCCGGGCTCCAGCCCCTCGGCTGGCCACTCCGAAGCATCTTCCTGCAATCCTCTGATGCCTGTGCGCGTGCCGTTCGCGTTCCTGGCCGTTTCACTGTTCGCCGGACTCTGCGCCGCCTCGGCGCAGACGGTCGCCATCAATGAATTCGTCGCGTCGAACGGCAACGTGCTGGCGGACGAGGACGGGGATTTCGAGGATTGGATCGAATTCTACAATTATGGGGAGAGTACTGTGAATCTCGAGGGATTCGGGTTGTCCGACGATCCTGACAACCTCTTCCGCTGGATTTTTCCGGATGTCGTCATTGAACCGGGGGAGTATCTCCTGGTCTGGGCTTCCGGGAAGAACCGGACGGATCCCGCAGAGGCGCTGCACGCAAATTTCAGCGTCAGTGCGGACGGCGAGCCGCTGTTGCTCGTGCATCCGGACGACGCCTCGGTGGTCGATGCCGTCGATCCGGTAGCGCTGCCACGCGATCACGCCTACGGGCGGGTGCCGGACGGAACGGGGGACTGGTACTACGTCGCGGAGCCGACCCCGCTGGCTGCGAACGATACCCAGACCTATGACGCGTGGATGCAGCCGCCCGAATTCTCGCACGAGGGAGGATTTCATACGTCGACCGTTCTCCTCCAGCTCTCCACCGCGAACCCGGACGCGACCATCCTCTACACGCTGGACGGGTCCGAGCCGGATCCGGACGACATCGGCGGGAGAACCTACCGCTACCAGCCGTTTGAGGACGATGATCCGCGCACGGCCACGCTCGAGACGCACGTGTACGACGAGCCGCTCAGCCTCGCGAGCCGCGCCCGTGATCCCGAGTGGCTCACCACCATCCGGATTACGCGCGATTCGCACTCAGATCCGTCGTCGCCGCCGTTTAAGGGGCACGTCGTTCGCGCGCGGGCGGTCCGGGACGGTGCTCTCCCGAGCAATGTGGTGACGCACTCCTACTACATCACGAACCAGGGCGAGGACCGGTACGACTTTCTGGTTCTCTCGATCACGGTGCCGGAAGACGGATTCTTCTCGTATGATTACGGGATCTACGTTCCGGGAATCATCCACGACGAGCAGCACGAGGGACAGGCCGTATGGCGTCGCCCCGCTAACTACCACCAGCGCGGGCGCGAGTGGGAGGTCCCCGGCCACCTCGAGATATTCGTGCCGGGGGATGGTCGGGTGCTGTCGCAGAACGTCGGCTACCGCATGCACGGCAACGCCTCGCGATCGTACTTCATGAAGAGCATCCGGGTGTATTCGCGGCGTGACTACGATGATGACGGGCGCATGCGCATTCGCTTCTTCGACGACCTGTACGACATCTACGGCCGGCCCGTCACGAATTTTAACCGGCTCATCATCCGGCAGTCGGGCAACGACAACCCGAACTCCCGCTACCGGGATGCGCTGATGCAGGCGATCCTGCGGCCGATGGGATTGGACGACCAGCGCCACCTCCCGGTGGTCCACTTTATTAACGGCGAGTTCTGGGGGCACATGAACCTGCGCGAGCGGGTGGACCGCTTCCATGTCGAGGGGCGTCACCTGATCGACTCCGATGATGTCGCCATGCTCACGAAGGGCCACGACAAGGGGGTCTACCAGGGCGTGATGCTCAAGGATGGCACCGAGGACGACCTGCAGGACTACAAGGACCTCATCGCCTACATAGAGCAGAACGATCTCTCCGATCCGGACCACTACGCGCATGTGACCGACCAGGTCGACGTCGAGAACTTCATTCTCTACAATGTCGGAGAAATCTTTGTCGGGAACCGGGACTGGCCCCACAACAACAACGACTTCTGGCGCAAGCGCACGCCGGACCGGCGTCCGGGCGCCCCGGCCTCGCACGACGGGCGCTGGCGCTGGGTGCTGGTCGATCTCGACTTTGGGTTCGGCATGTACGGGGGCTCGCCCTCGCACGATACCCTCGGCTGGGCGACCCGCGACGAATCGTGGGGCGAGGATCTCGCGCGGGTCGGATCGACCCGGCTGCTCCGCGGACTCCTGGAGAACCCGGAGTTCCGCACCCGTTTCGCCAACGCGTTCGCCGACCATCTGAACACGAGCTTCCAGCGCAGCCGGGTCGACGCGCTGATCGACGCCTTTGAGGATCGGATCGGCCCGCTCCGTGACGGCGAGCACCGGGAGCGCTGGCCGCGGATGGGCTCAAATCATGTCAATGTCTTCCGCACCCACGCGCGGGAGCGTCCGGTATACATCCGCAACCGCGTTGCGGAATTCTTTGGGATCGGCGACGCGGTCCCGGTGACCTTCGACGTCTCCGACCCGGACCGCGGCGCTCTGCAGGTGAACACCATCCGGCTCGACCGCGACACGCCGGGGCTCCCCGACCTCGATGCCCCGTTCCCGTTCGAGGGACGCTACTACTCCGGAAACCCGATTACCGTCACCGCGCTCCCGAACCCGGGTTACCGGTTCGCCGGGTGGGAGGAGTTTCCCGATCACGACAATCCGACAATCGAGGTCGCTCCGGAGGATGGCCTCAGCCTGACCGCGCGCTTCGAACGGGGACCGGAGGACATGCTTCTGGCGTACTGGAATTTCAATGACACGGAGAACATGCTTCAGCCGACCTACTCAGCCGGTTCGGCGCAGATCGCCGTGGTCCCGGGTCCGGAGACGGGCGTGACCGACGCCGGCGGCAACGGGTTCGAAGGCGCCAACGCCCGCTGGGATGACCCCGCAGGCCGGCACTTGCGCATCAACAACCCGCTCGGTTCGACCGTCGAATTGCACGTTCCGACGACGGACCACACCCGCCCGGTCCTCACCTACGAGACGCGCCGTTCCGGCCAGGGCGCCGGTCGGCAGCTGATTTCCTACAGCGTCGATGGAGTCGAGTACGAGGAGTTTGCCGAGATCATCCTCTTCGACGAGGACCCGATCGTCCACCGATTCGATTTCAGCGATATCGAGGGCGCCGCCGACAATCCGGAATTCCGGGTTCGCATCACCTTCGCGCAAGGCGAGGGAGAATTCGAGGGCGGATTCGAGGGCAACAACCGGATCGATAACCTCACACTTGAGGGCCGGGAGATCTGGGTCGGCTCGATCTTCGAGGGATCGGAAGCTACGGAGAACTTCGGTGGGGGATGGAAGTGGAATGCTCTGGGATACCTGTACGACCGGCACTTCCCGTTCGTCTATTCCGCTGCGACCGGGAATTGGTTGTACATCTTCGGAGAGGACGAATCCAGCTACTACTTCTGGAATTATGATGCGGGGGAGTGGGCGTGGACCGGCAGCGGGCAATATCCGAACTACCTCGTGCTGAGCGGGGAGGGAGCGGGCGAGTGGGCCGAGTTCTGATCACGTTCCGCAAGGAATTAGCGACTTCGTTTTGAAAATGAAAATCCACGGGTCCATTGACACCGTGTTTTGGGCCGCACTAATCTATCGGCTAATATGAAAATCCCCACCTGCAATCACTCCTCGACTGGATCGGGCATGTCATCCGCTTGCCTCAGGCGGCTTGCCGTTGGCTTGCTGGTCGCAGCGCTCTCCCTGGGAGGCGCGGACACTGCGTCTGCCGAAGATCCCGACTGGCTCTCCGATCTGCGCACCGATCGGCCGCGCATGTTCTTCAACCAGGAGACCTGGCCGAAGGTCCGCGATTACCTGGAGAATGAGAAATCGGACTTTTACAACGCTCTCTTCAACCGCGTGCGCGCGCGGCCGGACGAGGCACCCGAAAGCTGGGGCGACAGGTCGAATCCGGGGTATGGTCCCTTCGCGATGGAAGCGGCATTGGTCTGGTTGATGGAGGGTGATAGCGGCAGCTCGCGCAACAATCCGGGCCTGGAGGCGCTCGAGAAGGCGAAGAACTACCTTGAGGCCGCGGTGGCATTCTACCACCGCCAGATCGACGCCGGCGAGGCGGTCAACTGGTATTCCACGAGCCGGATCTGCGCGCTCGCCGCGTACGACTGGATTCACGATCAGCTGACGCTTGGGGAACGGGAGCATTTTGTGACCGAGTTTATCGACCATCACAAGCGCGAGATGGCTTCGGGAGCCGGTCTGAATCGCCTGAATAGAGGGGGAATCACGGGCGGATTCTACGGGCCGGTCAACCTGCCGTGGTACATCGGTGTGGCGTTCTACGGCGACGGGATCGACGACGACTACGCGCTCGACCGGATGATTCAGGGTTACAACCGGCACATCGACCTTTTGGAGTACCGCGCGCTTGTGGCCGGCGATGAGGGAGGCGCCGCGAGTGTGGCGACGGGGTACGCCTTTCAGATGTATCCGTGGACCGAGTTCATCTTCATGTATACGTTCAATTCCGCGACTGATGGGGCCATCGAAGCGGAATACGATCACCTCTCACTCTTTCCGTACTGGGTGTTCTGGAAGCGGATACCCGGTGTCGACGGGCCTCGCAGTTACGGGCTGGGCGATTCCGGGCATTCAGGAAACGGTTTTATCGGAACCACCTTCCTTGGAATGCAGATGGAGCAGATCGCGCACTTTTACGCCGATCGTTACCCGGAGCGTGCCGCGTTTGCACTCTGGCTCCGGGAGGGACCTCTGGATACGCCCGATTACGATCTATACTGGTGGTCGCTTCCCCCGGCTTTTACATACCGGACAGTGGACCTGCCTGAGCCGAAGGGTCCCGATGAATCCTGGCCGCTTGCCAAGGCATTCCCCACGATGGGGACTGTTTTCATGAAGAGCGGATGGACTTCCGAGGACACGCACGCGGTATTCGTCGTCGACGGGGAGGTGAACAGCCACCGCCATTACGACCAGGGGCACTTCACGATCTATCACAAGGGATTCCAGGCGATCGACGCCGGGACCTACGGCGACCGGACGCGCTCCACGCATCTCACCGAGTACTTCTATCGAACCGTCGCCCATAATTCGATTCTGATCCACGCCCCCGCCGCGTACGACCAGGCGCCGTCAGTCTGGGGCGGCACAGGGCAGACGCTCGATGGCGGTCAGTATCAGTATGGCGGCGATCTCGCCGGGTTCACGACGAACCCCCTCTACACGTATGCCGCGAACGATATGACCGAGGCCTACCACCCATCGAAGGCTGAGGAGGTCGTCCGGCAACTGGTCTTTGTCAAACCCGACACCTTCGTGGTGTTCGACCGCGTCGAATCGACTCAGGCTAACTTCGACAAGACCTGGTTGCTCCAGACGGCCAGTGAACCCGATTTCCGGGACGACGGTCGCACCTTCCGGACCGAGCAGAACCAGGGGGCGATGCTGACGCGCACCCTCCTTCCGGATGACGCCGACCTCGTCCCCGTCGGCGGTCCGGGGAAGGAGTTCTGGTCCGCCGGGCAGAACTGGGAACCGACGACCTCGAGCAGCTTTCACGAGCTCTGGGGCGAGTGGCGCATGGAGGTTCGCCCCGGCGCATCCCGTACGCGTGACGAGTTCCTCCACGTGCTGCGAGTCGGGGATCTGGATTTGCAGGAGATGGGAGATGTTGAGCTGGTCGAAGAAGGAAACCGGGTCGGGGTGCGTATCACCCGCGACGACGTGGACCACGTTGTGACCTTCAACCGAACCGGCGCGATTCAGGCGTGGTGGGGGGAGCAGCCTCGCGACCCCATGGGATACTGGCACGGGCACGAGGTCGACCACCAGATGAACACGGACACGAATCGGTATCTCGGGGTGATCCGCGTTGATCAGGACCCCTGGGTCTGGGTCTGGCGCCTCTCGAATTGGGCGTATATTGATCGGGAGGGCTGGTCGGAATCCGGAACCTGGGCATGGATCCCCAACCCGAACCCTTCCAGCGGCGAGTCCGGTGCCGATCTGTGGCGCGGGTACCCGCGCGACAGCGCCGACCTGGTGGAAACCGGGGGATTTTTGGGCGATATCACCGTGAGTCAGGACCCTTGGATTTGGGTTTGGCGGGCCTCGCGCTGGGTGTACATCGGTGAGGATCCTCTGACGAGCCCCGGCTCGTGGCTCTGGGTTGCGGCGGCGCATTGACCATCGCATAGGCGGCGCCTGAACGGCGCTCGGGCCGGAAATTCTGCTCGCTATCCACGGTCCGCCGCCAGGGATTGCATTTTCATTCCGAGTACGTTTCCCTGTCTAAATGAAAAAATTGAATTCGGTCCTCCTCCTCTCGGCTATAATCATTTTACCGCTTCATGCGTACCCGGCGATGACGGCGGAGCGGGTGCTCGACAATATGGTGGAAGCGTTCGAGCGCGGTGTCGCGGACGTCGATGACTACACCGTGGTCACCAATCTGTACACGGCCTACTACAAGAAAGTGATGGAGAATGGTCGTCCGACTTTCGAAGCCCGGACGAAGGTTCGCGGCATGGATAGGATGCATGACGAGGCAGTCGAGCAGTCGATGCTGAGTCATTCGGACTTTTTTGCATCGGAAACCTACGAGACTGCGCGTGCGAACGCCCGCTACGAGGGTCGCGCTACCGTCGATGGTGTGGAAACGCACCATCTATACATCCCCGTGATCGAGCAATTTGGCGACGGCACAGAAGACCACGAACCAATGGAGGACGTAAACGTATTCATCGATGCGGAGCGGTGGGTGTTGCGCAAGATGGAATTTAAGACCGAGTTCGAGCGCGGTCCGGGAGATTTGCGCACGGTGCGACCGGAGATCCATATGCAGGACTATCGTGATGTGGAGGGAATGTACATTCCTTTCCGCACGGTTGTTCTGGTTGAGGGAATCGATGAGATGATCTCGCCCGAAGAGCGCGAAGAGGCCCGCCGGGGGCTGCAGGAAATCGAACGCCAGCTTGGGAATATGCCCGAAGAGCAACGCCGTATGATGAAGCGTATGGTCGAGCCGCAAATCCAACAACTCGAGCAGATTCTCGAAAACGATGCCTTCGAAATGGTGCACGAGGTCAAGGAGGTAAAAGTGAACACCGGCCTGCCGGAGGGGCTCTTTTAGTAAAACCGAATAGCAGGCGCCCTTTCCCCGCCTTCCGCTCTCCGGATCGGCTCAGGAATAGGTTGACGCGTGCCCGGCCGGCGTGCTAGCATCGCACCATCGAACGGAAAAAGGGGGTATTGTGATGCTCGGGATTTCTAATGTGGGAATAGGTCGGCTCTGGCGGGTTATTGCGGGATTCTGCGCCATCTCGATGCTGGCCACAGCCTCGGCACCGGGTCAGGACGAGCCTCCCGGTGACGAGCCGCCGCCGCCCGATAACGGGCAGACCACCTTTGTGGGGATCGGAGGGAATCCTCCGACCGAATTCGAGGGAGCGATTTTCGATGAGGCCGCCTTGGAGGGTGTTGCCACGATTTTTCTGGATGAAGACGAAGGATTGGAAGGGTCGCACGTTCCGGTGCGGATTGACTTGTCCGGCGATCCGTGGACCAAGACGATCACCGTCGATATCTCGGAGTTCGGAATCCAATCGGGTGCGTTGCTTTCACTCTGGGAGGACGTGGTGATCCGACCTCCGGAATCACCGGGCGATCTGCTTCCGATCCGCGGATGGCGTCAGTTTATCCCGGACGGTCAGGATTGGCATTTCGACGATGGTACGGCAGACGAATTTCAGTCCGATATCCGCTTGGACGGATTGAACGCATTCACCGAAGAAGAGTTTGCCGCGACCACGATCGAATTTCGGGATGGACGGCTCATCGACGACGGGCTCGACCTTCGATTCGGATCGATCAACTACTTCTTCGACGATCAGACCGTGACCGAAGATGGCGTCTTTCTTTGGATCGATTCGCTTCTGGTGTATACCGGGGATACGATTGCTCCCTCGCCCGATGCGACCCTGAGCCTGACCATCGAACAGATGGTCGCGATCCCCGAACCGGGAGCGTACGCATTCATGGTGGGATTGCTCACGCTGTTTGCGGCACGCTGGCGACGTCGCATGCGGGGCCGTTGAGCGGAAGACCTACCGGCTTCTCCGCGATCCTGCCGTGGCGGATGTAGCCCGGACGCGCCTGAACTGCTTGCGAAAGAGCCATTCGTGGAGCCTGCCACGCCCGACCAGGGGTTTGTCGGGGCCAACGTCGACGATCGTGCCGCCGTCCATGCCCACGGTTCTACCCGTTTGGAGAATCGTCACGAGCCGGTGCGCTTGGGTCGCGGCGCCGTTCGCCCTTGCGGTCGTTCGCTGGCCTTGGGGAGGCCGTTGTTGCCTGGTTTACCATGCCATAACGATCTGCTCGATGCCTTCGAAGCACATCTGCACGGCGATGGCGACGAGGAGCATCCCCATGAGTCGTTCCATGGCATTGAGTCCGCGAGTTCCCATGATCCGGTGCAGTTGCGGGGAGCATGCGAGGATGGTTGCGGAAATTGCGCAGGTGATCGCGATCGCGAGGAACCAGGTTGCCAGGCGATCGGGTTCCTTGGAGGCGAAGAGCAGCACCGTGGCGACTGCGGACGGGCCGGCCAGGAGCGGGACTGCGAGCGGGAAGATAAACGGTTCGCCGTCGGGCATATCGCCGAACGGACCGTGCCCCTGCGGGAAGATCATGCGCAGAGCGATCAGGAACAGGATGATTCCGCCGGCGAGCTGCAAAGCCGGCTCACTCAGGTTGAGGACCTGCAGCAGGTAACGTCCGAAGAAGAGAAAGAAGGCGAGAATCAGGAATGTGAAGAAGACCTCGCGCAAGATGATCCGGCGGTGCCGCGCCGGATCCACGTCTTTCAGGCACGCGAGGTACAGAGGGATGTTCCCCAGCGGATCGGTCACCAGGAACAGGAGGATCGTTGCGGAGAGCAGCGTCATGGGTCTATTATGACTGCGGCAATCGCCGTTGGCAACCGGCAATAAACAGGTCGGGATCGCGTTCGCGCGACCGACATGGCCGCTCTTTTCATCATCCCGCCAATTTCCGAAAGAACCGCTTTCAATACCCCGGTCAGCCTGCGAATGCCGCGATGTGATCCCGCAGCACGATGACCGCGATGCTGAAGTATATCAGAAGTCCCAGGATATCGCATATGGTCGTAATGAGCGGGCTGCTCGCGACCGCCGGGTCGATTCCGATCCGGGTGAGGAGGAAGGGGAGTATGGTGCCGAGCAGGTTTGCCATGAGGATGATACAGACCATCGCCAGGCCGACGACGATGCCGATCGACATGGCCAGGTCGGTGGAGCCCTGAAACCAGCTCATGGATAATCCGAGCAGAAAACACGCCGTGCCCATCGCCGCCCCGAGGGCCAATCCGACAAGCATTTCCTTGCACAACGCGCGCCACCATTGGGACAGGGTCACCTCGCCGGTAGAGATGGCCCGTACCATCAGGGTAGCGCTTTGGGCGCCGGTATTCCCCCCGCTCCCAATCAACAGCGGAATGAAAAATGAAAGGATGACCACGGCCTCCAGCGTTTCCTCGAACGTCGAAATCACCAGCGCGGAGAAAACGCCGACCCCGACAAGAGCGAGGAGCCAGGTCACGCGCTTCTTGAACAGGGTGCCAATCGTCACCAGGTGATAGGGGGCGTCCAGCGGCGCGATGGCTGCTCCTTTATGAAAGTCCTCCGTGGCCTCTTCCTCCGCGACGTCGAGGACGTCGTCCACGGTTACAATCCCGAGCAGGATTCCGTCCTCGTCGACGACTGGAAGAGCGAAGACGTCGTATCGCTGGATCATCTGCACGGCATGCTCCCGGTCGTCGAACGCGGAGAGGCTGATGTAGCGATGATCCATGATCGCTGCAACCTTGGCCTCGGGATCCGCCATAATAAAACGGCGGAGCCGAAGTGCGTCGAGAAGCCGATCGTTGTCGTCCGTGACGTAGATGATGTTGAAAGTCTCGCTGTCCCGGGCGGTTTCCCGGATATGACGGAGCGCCTCGCGGATGGTCATGTCCTGCCGCACGGAGGCGTAGTCGGTGGTCATCAGGCGCCCGACGCTCTCGTCCGGGTATCCGAGCAGCTGGCGGGCCTCCTGGAGATCCTCGTGGTCGAGGAGTGTTAGGTATTGTTGCGCGATCTCGGGGTCGAGCTCCTCGAGGAGCGTCGTGCGGTCGTCGGGACTCAGGTTGGCGAGCAGACCGCGGATATCCTCTTCCGCCAACTCCTGAACGAAGTCCTCCTGGTGTTCTGGGTCGAGGTGGGAGAAGACATTCGCCGCCCGTTTGGGGGGAAGGGCGCTAAAGAACGGGACACGGTCCTCCTCGTCGAGGCTGAGCAGAAGCTCGGAGATCTCAGGATCGGGCCAGTCCTTGATAATTTCCGGTATACCGTTCCACTTCTCCTCGGCAATCAGGTGTTGAATGCGGGGCTTGGTTTCACTCAGGAACTCTTCGATCATGGGCAACCCTTCGTTAATCATTGAAGTATCGGTCGGACGCGGTGGAGCGTGGACGTTACACGATTCCCTCAAGCGGTCAAGGGTGTGGTGGTCGACGGTTCCTTGGCTCCTTGGCATCGGGCGCGGCATCGGGTTGACCTTGGCTGCGGGGATGCGATGATTATCCGAATGGTCCGATATTGTTTCAGCAAGGACTACCGCTCGCCTCCACAGCGTCCGGGTGTACTTGCGCGTAGGTTTCCGGGAGGGTGTTTCTACGTCCGTGTCGCGGGCGTCGTGCTGCGGGCGTACTGGTATGCGCGGCGCGGCGCGTACACCGACAAACGCTGGATACGCGACAGCCACGCGATCCTGAGGGCCGTCGAGAGCGTGGGGATTTCGATCGAGGTGGCGAATCCGTCTGTGTTCGGTCGACTGGATGGGCCGTGCGTGATTGTTGGCAACCACATGAGCACGGCTGAGACCTTTCTGTTGCCAGGAATCGTCTGTCCATTCCAGCCGGTCACGTTCATCGTAAAGCGGAGTCTGATGCGATACCCGATTTTCAAACACGTCATGCTCAGTCGGACTCCGGTGGTCGTGGGCCGGGAGAATCCGCGCGACGATCTGCGGGCGGTGCTTGAGGAGGGCGCGCAGCGGATTGCCGACGGTGTTTCGGTGGTGGTTTTCCCACAGACGACACGGAGTCCGGTTTTCGACCCGGCGCGATTTAACTCAATCGGAGTGAAGCTTGCCCGGCGCGCTGGGGTGCCCGTGATCCCACTTGCTCTAAAAACCGACGCATGGGGAAACGGACGGTGGTTCAAGGACGTGGGGCCGATCGATCCGGGTCGCACGATGCATATCGCCTTCGGGGAGCCGCTTCAGGTTGCCGGGAGTGGACGTGACATCCACGGGGCGGTGGTCGCGTTCATAGCCGAGCATCTGGAAAGCTGGGGCGGCACCATCGCTCGTGACGCTTCCACCGCGGGGTCATGATGGCTCAGAAGAAACGACACATGAGGAAGCGGATCGGCTGGACGCGCCGGGATCCCGATGGCGGCCGGTACAAGGTGCAGGTTTGGTTCTTTGCCGGAACCTGGCACTGGGAGAGCCAGAGACGGCGTTATGAGCCATGGACGCGGTACACCCCCGATTCCGAGGACTGGGACCAGCTGGAGGCGGATGTGTCGCGGCGGATCGCCCGCGGGCTTCTGGAGGCGGAGGAGTTGCGGTTGCTGCGGGAGCTGCGCGCGGTTTCAGAATTGCCAAAGTCGGACGAAGACCGATAGGTTGCGTCTTTGTCCAACCATGATTGATCTCAAACTCCTGCGAGAAGAACCGGATCGCGTCCGCTCGGCCGTCGGCCGGAAGAAATTCGGATGCGATATCGATGCGATTCTGGAACTCGACGCGCGTCGCCGGTCCGCGATCGCCGAGGCAGAGCGATTGCGCGCCGGCCAGAAGTCGGCGAACCAGGAAATGGCGGCGCTGCGCAAGGGGAGTCCGGAGTTCGTGAAGAAAGTGGGCGAGATGAAGGCGCTGGCGGCGCGCGTCAAGGAGTTGCAGGCGCGACAGGGGGAACTGGAGGAGTCGTGGCGGCGCGCCCTGCTCACCATTCCGAATCTACCCGATGCGTCGGTGCCCGACGGGGATACGGAGGAGGACAACCTCGTCCACGCCTCCTGGGGGGATCCGAACCGCGTGTCGGGAGAGGCGCGGCCGCACTGGGATCTGCCCTGGTTCCGGGAGCTGGTGAACCTCGATCGCGGGACGCGGATCGCCGGCGCCGGATTCCCTGTGTTTGCCGGGGAGATGGCGCGGCTCATTCGGTCGCTCGTCGACTTCTTTCTCGCGGAGAACACCGCCGCGGGGTACACGGAGCTCCAGCCGCCGCTCCTGGTGAATGCGGACAGCGCCACGGCGACCGGACAGTTGCCCGACAAGGAGGGCCAGATGTACCACGTTGCCGGGGACGGGCTCTATTTGATCCCGACAGCGGAGGTTCCGGTGACGAACTTCTATCGTGATGAGATCCTCGAGGCCGACGCGCTTCCGTACAAGGTTTGCGCGTACTCACCCTGTTTTCGCAGGGAGGCCGGGAGCCACGGGAAGGACGTTCGTGGACTCAATCGCGTGCACCAGTTCGACAAGGTCGAGTTGGTGAAGTGGGTTCATCCGGAGCACAGCGATGCGGAACTCGAATCCCTCCGTGAGGATGCCGAGCGGCTCCTGCGCAAGCTCGAACTCCCATACCGTACCCTGCTCATGTGCGCCGGAGACATTGGTTTCCCGCACGCCAAGCAATACGACATCGAGGTCTGGGCGGCGGGCCAACAGCGCTGGCTCGAAGTCTCCTCGTGCAGCAACTTCACCGATTTTCAGGCGCGCCGGGCGAACACCCGGTTCCGGGACGCAACGGGTACGCTCCGCCCGGTTCACACCCTCAACGGTTCGGCCCTCGCGGTTCCGCGCGTCCTCGCCGCGCTTCTCGAAAACAACGCGCGCGCCGACGGCACCGTGGCTCTCCCGCCGGTTTTGCGCGACCGGATGGGGATCGAGACGATTGGGAAGCTGAGAAGCTGACGTGTTGAGCGGACGCCGGAGGGCGTAGGCGGTGTGCTGTGCGGCGCCGCCGGGGGACGATGAATCGGATGCCTAATGTGGTGCGGGGGTAATCATGTCGTAATGGATGCTCTGTTCGACTGCGCGGGTGGTTTCCGGTCCGGCGAGCCGGCGGGCGAGGACGAGGCCGAATGCGATTGCGGTTCCGGCGCCGCGGGAGGTGATGACGGTATCGTCTTCGACGACCGCCTCGTCCGGCGTGGCCCCGGGGATCTCATCGATCACACTGGAGTGAGCGGTGGAGCGTTTTCCTTCGAGCAACCCCGCCGCCTGTAGGACCGTAGGTCCGGCACAGATTGCAGCGACGAGCTGTCCCCCGTGAAAGTGGCGGCGTAGCAGTTCGAGAACGCGTTCGTCCTTACGCAGCGCGGCCACGCCGGGACCGCCGGGAATCACCACCAGGTCAAAGGAGTGGTCCTTTACGGCGTCGAGAGAGACGTCTGCTCGAAGATGGATTCCGTTGCGGCCGGTCACGTTGGGTTCGGCCTCGAGTGATGCGACCGTGCATTCCGCCCCTGCGCGCCGCAGGATGTCGAGCGGGGCGACCGCCTCGAGTTCCTCCAGCCCTTCGGCGAAAATGAAGAGGACGCTCGGTTTGGGGGATTGGGGTACTTCGGAACTCATGGAAATTCTCGGTTGGACTCGAGTGGATTGAAAGCGCGATTTTGCATGCTCGATTTGCGTTACTTCTCAATATAACGAACCTGTGCATGATCGCAACCGATTGTCGTCACTGAATTTCAGGTTTGGCAAATCGGTGTTCCCGCACAATACAAAGAGCGGATGCAGCAATGGATTTCAGCGGCCCGACCCAAGACCTTGCCCGCGGCATTGGCGCCGGTGCTGGTCGGAACCGCTCTGGCCGCGCAGGCCGGCGAGGCGGTATGGCTGGCGGCGGGTATCTGCCTGCTCTTTGCTCTGCTGATCCAGGTAGGAACGAATTACGCCAACGACTACTATGATTTCCTGAAGGGCGCGGACACCGCCGAACGGGTCGGGCCGACACGCATGGTTGCTTCGGGGCGGATTGCTCCGGCGACGATGCGCCTGGCCATGTGGATTGTGTTCGCTAGTGCCCTCGGGGTCGGCTCGCTATTGCTGTTCTATGGTGATTGGTGGCTCCTTCTGATTGGGATCGCCTGCATCGTCTGTGGTATCGCCTACACCGGTGGTCCGTACCCGCTCGCGTATCACGGATGGGGGGATTTATTTGTCTTCTTGTTCTTCGGCGTGGTGGCCGTATGCCTGACCTATTACGTTCAGGCGGGCCGGTTCACCGCCGACTCGCTGCTGGTTTCGATTCCAATCGGAGCCCTCGCAACGAACATCCTGGTGGTCAACAACTACCGGGATCTCGAGAGCGATCGAAAAACCGGCAAGCGAACCCTGGTGGTCCGATATGGCCGCAATGTGGCGCTGGCGCAATACCAGGCAATGGTGCTGATCGCCTTGATCGTTCCCCTGGTCCTTTGGATGCGCGGAATGACGCCCGCTATTCTACTTCCGGTGCTGAGCTGGCCGCTCACGTTTTTCCTGCGCATGTGGCTGCTGTCTGCCCGGAGCCGGCGTGAGTTCGACCGGGTCCTGGCACTGACCGCGGGATACCTGGTCCTTTACGCGCTGCTCTTCGCCGCCGGCCTATGGTTCGGTGGTTGACCGCCCTGGACTGGATCCCAGCGCTGCAATCGGTGAGCTTCAGGCCTGGGCTTCGATCTTCTGTTTGAGGTCGTCCTTATTGGCGAGTCCGACGACCTGATCAACGACTTCCCCCCCCTTGAAGAGCAGGAGCGTCGGGATGGCGCGGATGTTGTAGCGGCTCGCGATCTCCGAATTGTCGTCTACATCGACTTTGCAGATCTGAACCTTGTCATTGAGTTCTTCGGCAAGCTGCTCGAGAATCGGCGCGATGCTTTTGCAGGGGCCACACCACGGGGCCCAAAAGTCCACAAGCACCGGCTTGTCGGTGCCGGAGACGGCGCTGTCAAAGGAATCTGCATTCAGATTGGTGATTTTTTCAGACATAAGTTGATCCTTCGTTTCTGCTTGGTTGGCGGGCGGAGGGAAGAGCGCAGATCACCGCGGGGTGTGTTTGTCGAGCAACTCCACGAGTTCCGGAGGCTTGGCGTGTTCAAGGCGCTTGCCCTTGCGCTCCAACTCTTCGACGGTCTTGACAACGGTCTCGGTCATCCGGCTATGGGTCTCTTCGGATCCGCCGAGGATGGAGAATTGCTCGGCGCGGGTAATACGCCTGTGACCATCGGCGTTATCGAAACCGATTCCGAGCAGGTGTGCCTTCACGTTGGACTGGGAATCTGCACTCACGGGTGTTAAAGTGTAGGGCTGCGATGGATTTTCAAGCCGCTTTTTCTCACACCACGATAGCGCATATCCAGGAAAACATCAAATCAGGCGAACCGTGTGACCGCAGGGTTCGTGAGCCGAATGCGATTTCGGAACTCAAACGGGGGCGCGTGCGGTGGTTTCGATGCTTTCCAGGCTGCGGCAGACCTGCTCGATAAGGAATTCCGGCGTTGAAGCACCGGCGGTGACGCCGACCGTACCGTACCGGCTCATTCCCGCGGCGTCGATTTCCGTTTCCGTTTCGATATGGTAGGTGGGGAGGTGCTGTTCCCGGGCGAGATAGGCGAGCTTCCGGGTGTTCGCAGAGTGTTGCCCACCGATCACCACGATCGCCTCGGCGCCTGCCTCCACCAGAATCCGGATATCGCCCTGCCGGTCCTTCGTGGCACCGCATATCGTGTCGATGACGACCGCGTCGGGATATCGTTCGCGCAGATGGTTGGCGAGACGGTTGAACTCATCGGTGAACATGGTGGACTGTGATACCATCACCACCTTCTCGCCCAGCGGGGGCAGGGCGTCGATTTCCTCGCTGTTTTTGATGACAAAGCCGCGCCCCTTTTCCGCATAACCGAGCAAGCCGATGATCTCGGGGTGATTCACGTCGCCGAATATAACCACGGTGTATCCTTTCCGGGCGTGCATGCGGATTTTTCCGGCGATGATTCCGACGTCCGGGCAAGTAGCGTCGCGAAAGTCAATGTCGAGTGATTTAAGATACTTGCGGCGTTGTGGCGAGATTCCGTGGGCACGGACTACGAGGACGGGGTCGGTGCCCTCCTGCTCCTGCAGCTGGAGTTCCGCGCTGCTCTGGTAGTCGCCGACCTCGCGGACGCCCTCCGCGGTCAGACGCTCCATCATCTGACGATTGTGGATGAGCGGGCCGTCCGTGTACACGGGATAGCGCCCTTTGCCGGCGTAATCACGCGCGATCTCGATGGCGCGTTCGACGCCCCAGCAGAAGCCCGCGCTCTTGGCTCGGATCACTTTCATAAGCAGTGGACTCTATTCCATGTTGGTCTGCCGTCAACGGTGAAGAGCCGTACCCGCCGATGCGACTGAAGGCCATGCCTGGCGGATCGCTTGAAAAAAACCGGATCGGTGATATGTTTTGAAGGGGAGAACCACTATCGATGGATTGGAGCGCCAGCAGCAGAGTGATCGGAAAACGAACGGTTTATTTGCTTGTGTTGTGCCTCTTGGGATGGATCCCGGCTGCTGCATTCGATCCGCCGGCAATCTTTCTGACCTGGAAGGATGATCCGTCGCGCAGTATTGTCATCGACTGGCACACTCATGACACCGCGGAGACTCCCGGCTTGCAGTACCGACATCGGGACGCCGGCGAGAGCTGGCGATCGGCCGTCCACGACTCCCGATCGTTTCCGTTTGGGCCGCATTTCATTCACCGGGCGGCGCTGAGCGGGTTGAATCCCGGCTCTCGCGTGGAGTTTCGGTGGACGCCCGGAGGTCCCGTCTACTACTTTCGCACGATGCCGGCGGAACTCGATCGGCCTCTGCGGATTGTTTTCGGCGGCGATACGATGGTTCGGCGGGAATGGATGGACCGGGTGAACGAGCTGGCGATGGCCGAGGACCCTGATTTCGTGGTATGGGGAGGAGACTTGGCGTACGCGGACGGGCGCGAGTCGAATCTACGCCGGTGGCTGCAGTGGTTTCAGTCGGTCAAGCAGACTTTGATTGCGCAGGACGGAAGGGTTGTCCCTGTAGTCGTTGCGATTGGAAACCACGAGGTGCGTGAGGGGTACGTGTCCGCCCGGCGGGACTACGAACAGAGCGATGCGGTACGCGCCGCAATGGCACCGTATTTCTACACCTTTTTCGCATTTCCCGGCCAACCCGGGTACAGGGTGCTGGATTTCGGCGAATACCTGAGCCTCGTGATCCTTGACTCCGGCCATACCAATCCGATTCCCGGCCCGCAGACCGAGTGGTTGCGGGCGGTGCTCGCCGAACGCCGGGAGGTGGCGCACGTGATCCCGGTCTACCACGTTCCGGCCTATCCTTCGCATCGATCTTACGAGGAGTCGTTGAGCCGGGACGTTCGGGAACACTGGGTCCCGCTCTTTGAAGACACCGACGTCGCGCTGGCGATCGAGCACCACGATCACACGTACAAGCGCACGTTCCCGTTGTTGCGGGGGCGGGTGGACTTCGGAGGTGTGCTTTACGTCGGGGATGGCGCCTGGGGGGTGGAGACCCGTCGCCCGGCCGAGCCGATGGAGCGCTGGTATATTTCCGCATCCGCGGCCAGACGACACTATATTCTGGGTGTTTTCGCCCGCGAGCTGCTCTCGTTCCGTGTCGTTGACGAAACCGGGGAGGAGATCGATCGGTTCTCGATCCCTCCCGACGAGCCTCAGCTGAGTACGGCAGTAAGTCAGATTTTTCCCCGTTCCCGGAGTGTCGGAGGCGGTTTCTGGGAGAACGATTGGTTGGGTCTTTTCTACGCGCTGCGCTTTCCGTGGATTTACCACGAGCAGCACCACTGGCTGTTTGTGGCCGGGCGCGAGGGCCACGGGATCTGGTTTTACGATCCAGCGCCGGAAATAGAATGGTTCTGGACCAACGATCGCATCTTTCCCTACCTCTATCACGGCCGCGATCAGTATTGGATGTATTTCGATCGCCGAACCGGATTCTACGGTGCAGTCCGATGGTTTCTTGACGTGGGCCCGGGCGGTGGCTGGAGGCTGATTCCGCGTTAGGCGCGAAAAATCCTTGCAGTCAGCCGGGGCCGGCGGCTTTGTGTGCGCCATGTCCCTGACACTGTACCCATCGATCGATCTGAAATCCGGCCGGGTGGTCCGGCTCCGTCAGGGGCGTGCGGACCGTGAGACGGTCTACCATAACGATCCCTCGATCCCGGCCGAACAATACCGTGAGGCCGGCGCGGATTGGGTCCACGTGGTCGATCTCGACGGCGCGTTCAGCGGACGTCCGGACAACTGGGAGGCGGTGGAGAAGATTCTCGCCTCCGGACTTCGGGTGCAACTCGGGGGCGGGATGCGTGATATGGATACGATCGCACGAGCTCTCGATCTCGGAGTCGCCCGTGTTGTGATCGGTACGCGGGCCGCACAGGATGCTGGATTTCTACGGGAGGCGGTGGCCCGTTACGGTGAACGCATCGCGGTCGGCATCGATGCCAGGGATGGCAAAGTAGCGGTGAAGGGGTGGGTCGACACCACCGAACAGCGGGCGGTCGCCTTGGCCCGGACAGTGGAATCTTTCGGGGTGCGCACGGTGATCTACACCGACATCAGCACCGACGGTATGCTGGGAGGGCCGAATTTCGCGGGTCAGGAGGAGTTCCTCGAGTCGACATCGATGGAGCTGATCGCCTCGGGCGGTGTCGCGAAGGCGGCGGATGTTATGCGCTACGCCGAAATTGCCCGGTCGCACCCGAACATGCACGGAGTCATTATCGGCACCGCGCTCTACGAGGGGACGATCGACCTGGCCGACCTGATTCAAGCGCTTTCCGGGACATCCTGACCCCACGGGGCGCAGTATGGACCGGCTTCACGCCGGCGGCTGGGAGCTGCCATGCGCCGGGTCGACGATCTGGGTAAGACTCTCCCGAAGATCGAGCAGGTTGGATGCCTCCTGGGATTTATGGGTATCGATATTTTCGATATAGAACGTATCAACGGCAACGTGTCGCTCGGTTGAGATACGCGCAAACGTGATGTCGAATCCGTGTTCGTAGATCGCGCGCGCGAGCCGGTACAGCAGGCCGACCTGGTCGGTTGCCTGAACCTCGATAATGGTGCGCCGCAGGTTGAGTTCGTGGTAGACGTTCACGGACGGGGGTATCTGTGCTTCCAGGATATCCCGTTGTTTGAGGTAGGAGGGCTTGGCAAGCCTCTTCTGCTGTGCGATAATCGCCGGAAGAAGGTCCTTGTTTTGCAACAAGGCCTCTTCGAGGTGCTCCTGGAACTGCGTGCGGGTTCGTTCCTCCTGTACGACGCCGCCGCCCGGTTGGCAGACGTAGAAGGTATCGATCGTGATATGATCGGCCCGGGTCAAGGCCTTGGAGCTGACGATGCTTAGGCCCGCGGCGCTGAACGCACCGGCCAGTTTGCAGAAGAGTCCGGCGCGGTCCCACGTGACCACGTGCACGACGCTCATGGAGAGCGACAAATCGTCGGTCCATTCCACCATCGGTACCAGCGATCCAACGGACGATGTCTCCTCGATCTGGAGCAGGAGCCGGTTGACCATTCGCAGGTGCAAAACCACCTCATCAAGCGGAGTGAAAACAAAGTAGCGCTCGGGGAGGAGATTGTAATGCGCTTCGATCTCGTCGTCTGAGAGCTCAGGGAGGCGATCGCGAATATCATTCTGTGGAATCATACGCTTCTCAGCGGGAATCCTGGGCTTCTCGCCCAGCTGCAGGAGCGTGTTGCGAAACAGCTCGGTGTGAAGCATATCCTTGTAGCTGTTCCAGAGGCCTCCGGCGGTGCCGCGGGCATCGCAGAAATTGTGCACGTAGAGGAGCCTGAGCTGCTCGGCAGTTCCGACAAATTCCGCAAACGCCTCTGCTGTCCTGGGATCATCGACATCGTACCGCTGCCAGAATCGTGCCATTTCCAGGTGATTGCGGATAATGAAAAGAATTTTCCTGTGGAGCTCGGGTTTGACTCCTATCCGCTCCAGCACGGGTCCGGCGAGTTGGGCACCGCGATCCGCATGCCCGGACGCGCCGGAGCCCTTCCCGATATCGTGGAGCAGGAGAACAAGGTAAAGGAGACTGGGAATCTCGGTCTCGTGCAGTTCCCGTTTGTACTTTCCGGTGGTGTGTTCCTCAACGCTGTTGAAAACCTTGTCGAGCTCGGCGATAGTCGTGAGCGTGTGAACATCGGCTGTATAGCGATGGTAGTACTCATGCTGAACCAGGCATACCAGCGGGGCGAATTCGGGAAGAAATCGCTGAAGGACGCCGATTTCGTGCATCAATTGCAGCGACGGGTAGACTTCTCCGACCGATTGCAGGATGCTCCGGAAGGATCGGTTGGCTGTGGGCGACTGGATCAGGCGTGCGTCGATCAGGTGAAGGTTCTCGCGGATGAGCCGCCGCAGTTCGAAATCGATGCGCGCACGCACTTGCTGGGCGTGTCGGAATACCCGGATCATGCGTTCGGGGTCCTCGACGAAGACGTCCGGATTCTCGGTCTCCAGGACCCCGCCCCGGAAGAGGAATCCGTCGAGCTCCTGTTGCGGCGCCATGCGACGTGATTCGAGCACCTCCTTCCAGCCCGAATGGGAGTTCGAATCGATCGCGAAGCGCTGCTCCAGATAGCGACTCGTGAGATAGATGTGCTGGGCGTGGCGGTAGTAGTCCTTCATGAACGCCTCCACGCGTTCGAAGATATCCTGTTGCCGGTAGTTGAGACTCCATGCTATCGCGGATTGTTGGTCGAGGTGCAGCACCTCGGTCGGCCGGCGACTCTGGAAGTGCAACTCGTTCCGCACGTGCAGGAGGAATTCGTAGGCTGCTACGAAGTCCCGGTACTCACCCGGATCAAGGTAGTCGCGCGTGAGCAGGTCCTCGATTGAATCGCTGTTCAGGATCAGCCGAATAATCCAGAGAATGTTGTGGTAATCGCGCAGGCCGCCGACCCCGTTCTTGATGTCGGGTTCCTGCAGGAACACCGTGTTGCCGTGGCGCGCCCGGCGGTACTCCTGATCGGCGAGTCGCTGCTGGATGTAGGCGTCCTGGGTGCGCCGACAGTAGCGCCGGTAGACCTTCGTAAAATGACTGAAAAGCGCATTGTCGCCGGCGACAATGCGCGCCTCCAGAAGGGAGTTCTTGGTGAGAATATCCTTCGACGCCTCTTCGATTGCTTGTTTGGGAGTTCGGGTGCTGTGTCCTGTTTGCAGGCCGAGGTCCCACAGCGGATAGAGCAGGCTGTCGGCGAGCTGTTCTTGCATCGCCGGGAAATTTTTCGCACGGGGTCGATCCGGGTAAAGGAGCATGATGTCCACATCGCTGTGTGGACTGAGTTCCATGCGGCCGTATCCGCCGAGGGCAACGAGCGAGACCGGGAATTCGAGAGGGCGACCGGAGGTCTGTTCGCAGCGGGCTCGCGCGCGCGCGAACAGTCGGCGAACGAGCGTGTCGATGATCTCCGTGCGCTCGAGCGCGATCTCGAACCCTCCGGCACCCTTGCGGTGGTGGCGTTCCAACAGCTCGAATTCCAAGCGAAGAAATTCCTTGCACGGTTCGAGGATGGAATCGTTATCTTCGTCCGGCGCAAAGTTGAGCCGCAGCTCGGCGTGTCGTTGGATACGCCTGCGGTAGAGCCTCTCCTGCGATATTACGGCCATTGGGGGAGTAAGGGTGCCCGGCGGTTGCCGGGTCGGACTCAGCCGGCCCGGGCGCCCCGTTCCTGCAGCATTGCGGACTGCTCATCGGCGTGGTACGAGCTCCGCACAAGCGGTCCCGATTCGACGACGTCAAAGCCGATCGAAAGCCCGAAATCCTTCCATTCCTGGAATTCTTCCGGTGTAACCCAGCGGTCGAGCGGACGGTGCTTCGGGGTCGGCTGAAGGTATTGCCCAATGGTGAGAATGTTGACATCGATGGCGCGCAGATCCCGGAGTGTCTTGGCGATCTCCTCGTGTTGCTCGCCAATCCCGAGCATGATGCCGCTCTTTGTCGTGAATCCACGGGATTTGGCGTGGCGCAGGACCCCCAGCGTTGTGTTGTAGTTGGCGGTCTTGCGAACCGGACGCTGCAGCCGTTCGACGGTCTCAATGTTGTGGTTGAGGATGTCGGGTCGTGCGTCCAGAACCACGTCCAACGGCTCCGGTTTGCCGCGAAAATCCGGAATCAGGATTTCGATCCCCGTGCCCGGATTTCGGTACCGGATCGCGCGGACCGTCGCCGCCCATACCGAGGCGCCTCCATCCTTCAGGTCATCCCGGGCAACAGATGTGATGACCGCGTGTTTCAAGCCCATTTTCCTTACGGCTTCGGCGACGCGAGCCGGTTCTCCGAGGTCGAGTTCGGGCGGCCGCCCAGTCTGGATCGCGCAGAACGTGCAACTCCGGGTGCACACTTCGCCGAGGATCATAAGGGTCGCGGTGCGCCGGGACCAACACTCGCCCAGGTTCGGGCAGTGTGCGCTCTGGCAGACCGTGTGCAAGGCGTTCTGATCGACCAGATCCCGTACTTCGCGATACTTCGAACTGGTGGGCAATTTGGCGCGGAGCCAGCCCGGTTTCCGCTCTACTGACGTGGTGGACATGGTTTTTTACTAAAGCAGCTTTTGGCCTCTTTGCACGGAAAAAAACGTGGAGGAGGCGACGATCCGGTCGAATCCGAAGACTTCCTTGAACGCGGAGGTGATCACATCGCGCACGTCGTGCTCCGACGGGCATTCGCTCAGTTCCGCCTTAATGCTGGTAACACTGCCTTCGGTGATGCCGCAGGGAACGATTCCCTGGAAGTATCCAAGGTCCGTGCATACATTCAGGGCGAAGCCGTGCCATGTGATCCATGATTTGACAGCGACGCCGATGGCGGCGATCTTGCGGTCTCCGAGCCAGATGCCGGTCTTCCCCGGGTTGCGGGAGGCGGCGAGCCCGAGCGTTCCGAGCGCGCGGATCAAGCACTCCTCGAGTTCCCGCAGATAGCGGTGCAGATCCCGCTGATTTCGCAGATCCAAGATCGGGTATCCGACGATCTGTCCGGGCCCGTGGAAGGTGATATCGCCCCCTCGGCTGGTTTTCTCGACCTCGACGCCCATCCGGTTGCACAGGGCATCATCCCATATCAGGTGGGACTCAGCACCTTTGCGTACTCCGATCGTGTAGACGGGGTTGTGCTCGGTGAATATCAAGGTGTCCGGAATCGTTCCATCGCGTCGGGCGGCGAGGCGTTCGCGCTGGAGTGCGACGGCGTCGCGATAGCGGGTGCGACCCCAGTTCTCAAC
Organism: Opitutales bacterium; assembly: GCA_007133065.1. GTDB lineage: Bacteria > Verrucomicrobiota > Verrucomicrobiia > Opitutales > Oceanipulchritudinaceae > SLNJ01. The sequence continues at coordinate 15,451 of SLNJ01000028.1, read as the reverse complement.
ACGGAGCGCGCGGTGCTGTAGGCTTGAATGCGGTGGTGAGTGCATCGGCGGCAGGGGTTGCATCGGTTATGCTTTCCGGACTGCCCTTCCGGGCAACTGCAACACCGATTCAGAATGGTGGAGGTCGTCGATTCCGGCAAGGCGGAATCGAGCGCGTCTATCTCAGGCCGGGAGAGCCACAAAAAAAGCGGTGATTGCGCCCACAGTGCACCCGAGTTTGAATGCAAACGCCGCGAGCCCTGCAACGAATCGAGCGAACCGGATTCCTTCGATTGTCCCGGGTCGCCGGCGGTCGAAGAGCTCGAAGGCGATGGCCCCCGCGACCGCAGCCACGACCAATCCCGGGGCGCCGGCGAGGAGTGTGCCCAGGACCGCTCCGAGCAGTCCGCCGATCACCCCGGTGCCGAAGGGGCGAAATCGTTGTCCGCCTCCGAGCAGGAGGAGGATCTCCAGGATCTGCACGGAGAGCGTCGCCAGCAGCGCCAGGAATACAAAGTCGGTATCGACCGACCGGATCCCCATAATCGCGTGATGGAAGAAAACGCCGAGCCAGGCGATCAGCGGTCCGGGCAGAACCGGCATAAAACAGCCGATCAGGCCGATTGTGAAGAATCCGCAGGCGATTGCGAACGCAACACTGGCGACGTCGATCATACGGAGCGGATTCGGACGGAGGCGGGCGTTTCACGCCGACGCCTTGTCGGGAGCGACTCCGGAGGGCGTCGCATCCCGGACGGCGTTGGCGCGGGGTCCATGCAATCGCCGGCGGCGCAGCGGCATTTATTCAAGAATGTTCTTGCCATGGTCGGTCCGGGATCTATGAGATTGGCCCTTTCGTGCGCACGGCTCGGCTCGTGGCACCGATCGAACGCAAGACCATCAACCTGAAAATCACAAGCCGTTTCACCGTATTCGGCTGCCCCTCCCGGCGGGACGGGTTCGATAAGACATGAATATTACAATCAAAGACCTCCTCGACGCGGGGGTTCATTTCGGGCACCAGTTGCGCCGATTCAACCCGCGTTCAAAGAAATACGTTTACGCCAACCGAAGCGGCATTTCGGTCATCGACCTGGAGCAGAGCTTCGCTCTGCTCGAACGGGCTGCTGAGTTCGTTGAACAGCTCGCTGCGGAAGGCAAGCAGGTGCTCTTCGTCGGGACCAAGCGCCAGGCCGAGGAGATCGTCCGCGAATCTGCGACCGCCTGCCAGATGCCATTTGCCGCAAACCGGTGGATGGGTGGCACGTTGACCAATTTCTCTACAATCAAGCGTTCGATCGAGAAGTACAAGCAGTATCTTGCGATGGAAGCGGATGGGACGTTGGCGAAGATGCGCAAAAAGGAATCGTCGGCCATCCGGCGGGAGATGGACCGGATGCATCGAAACTTCGAAGGCATCCTGGAAATGCCGGAAATTCCCGCCGCCATGTTCGTTGTCGATACCAGGAACGAACAGATCGCTGTGGCGGAGGCCAACCGCCTCAAAATTCCGGTGATCGGACTCGTCGACACAAATTCAGATCCCACCCTACTCGATTATCCGATTCCGGGGAACGACGATTCGATCAAGAGCATTCGTGTCATCACCGAAGTGATCATGGAGGCGGTCCAGACCGGACTGGCTCGGCGCGACAGTGCTCAGTCGGCGGTGCCGCGTGCCACGGTTGCGCCCCTTGCCCGCGAGGACGCGATCACCGAGGAACAGCTTCCTGTCACCTCCCGTCGTCGCACCAGCGAAGAGGAGGAGGAGATCCCGGAGCATTATTCCACGGACAGCGAGGGCTGAACCGCGCCGTCCGGGCAATACACGGGAGCGCGCACGACGGATTCGGGCGCCGGCCGGGTGCCGGTGCCGATGCAATTTCAACACAGAGCGGAGAAAACATAGACATGAGTGTGACAATCAGTGCAAAGATGGTTGGAGAGCTTCGAGCCAGAACCGGAGCCGGGCTGATGGACTGCAAGAGAGCGCTATCCGAGTCCGACGGCGATATGGATGGCGCGATCAAACTGCTTCGGAAGAAGGGGATGGCCACCGCGGAGAAGAAATCCGGCCGGGAGGCCTCCGAGGGCCTGATTCAATCGTACGTTCACCTGGGCGGCAAGGTCGGCGTGCTCCTTGAATTGAACTGCGAGAGCGACTTCGTGGCGAAGACGGAAGCGTTTCAGGCGCTTGCCAAGGATCTTTGCATGCACGTGGCGGCGGCCTCGCCCCAGTTTGTCGATCGCGATGGGATTCCTGAGTCGTTTCTCGCGGCCGAACGGGAAGTGGCGGCCGAGTCCGTGCAGGGGAAACCTCAGGAGATTGTCGAGAAGATCGTCCAGGGCAAGATCGACAAGATCTACTCCCAGGTTTGCATGCTCGAGCAGCCTTTCGTGAAGGATCCCGATCAGACGGTACAAGACGTGATCACCGGGCAGATTGCAACGCTCGGCGAGAACATCGTGGTACGTCGATTCGTCCGCTACCAGGTCGGCGAGTAGATACAGGAACCGCGAAGTCGCGGATTCGGACTACCCGAAGTAGTCGGGTTCATTGCCGGGCTTCCACTTGATATTGCATCCCATGCCCGGACTCTGATCCGGGCTGACGGGACGACCCTCGAGCGTGGCGTCGATCGCCGCGCGCAGGTCGGCGCCGGTGACCGGTTTGTCATTCCCCGGACGGCTGTCGTCAAACTGTCCGCGATAGACGAGCTTGCGCTCACCGTCGAACACGTAGAATTCCGGGGTGCACGCGGCTTTGAAGGCCTTGGCGATCTTCTGGGTGTCGTCGATGAGGTAGGGGAATGTGTATTCGTAATTCCCGATATCCTCCTTCATTTTCTCGGGATTGTCGTCCGGGTAGTTCTCCGGATCATTCGAATTGATCCCGACGAAATCCACGCCCTTCTCCTGGTACTCCCGCACGAGTTGCGCGAACGACTCCTTCAGATGGATGACATACGGGCAGTGGTTGCAAATGAACGCGACCACCAGTACCGGTGAATCTGCGAAATCCTGCAGCGTCACCTTGTTCCCGTCCGGATCGTTCAACGAGAAGTTGGGGGCGGCGGTTCCCAGTGGTAGCATTGTCGATGGTGTCAGTGCCATAATTCGATAGTCTGACTTGAAAACGATGGGTGAGATGGTGCCATGCGATGCGAACGCAGGGTCCGCAACACACAGCTACAACATAAACATGATAACATTACTCGATATTGCAATGGTACCTTAATCGGATCCCCTCCAGGAGCAATACGATTCTGCATCCGCACTAGAGATGGATCTGCAACCCGTCCCATGCGAAATCCATTCCGGGAGGGAGTTCCCGACCATGGGACTGCGCATCGATCATGAATGTCATATGGGTGAACCAGGTCTGGCCGGCGCCGATGTCACGGGCGACTTCTACAGCTTCCGAGACGGAGAGATGGGTGGGGTGCGGGGTCGGCCGCAGGGCATCGAGCACGAGCACGTCGGCGCCGCGGGCGAGCTCGCGCTGGGCGGAGTCCACGCGGGCACAATCGGTGTAATAAGCGAGTTTTCTACCGCTGGAGTGTTCTTCGAAGATGAGGCCGAGGACGGATGTCCGGCCGTGTGGCAGCAGGGTATGCCGGATCGTTCCGTCCGGGAGTGCGAGGGACTCGGGTATTTCGCGAAGGGAGAAAGCGGGATAGCCGGCGAACTCAGGTTTGCTGCGAATGGCGTACGGGTAGATCTCCCGGACCCTTTCCAATCCCTCGCGCGTGCTGTAAACCGGGAGCGCGATCCCATCCCGGAGATCGCAGAACCGGCGCAGGTCGTCCATACCGAGAATGTGGTCGGCATGCCCGTGCGTCAGAATGAAGAGGTCGATCTGTTCGATCTGATTGTGCAGGCACTGCAGCCGGAATTCCTGCGCTGCGTCAATTTGGATGTGGGTTTTTCCCACGATCACATGGGCACTCGTACGGGTCCGCCAGTTCTTCGGATTGCCGAGGTCGAGGTCGGCGCCGCCGACGTGCGCCGATTGTGCGATCATCGGCACGCCCTGCGAGGTCCCAGTTCCAAGAAAGATGATATCCATGGTGGTTCGACAACAAGGGAATCGGAATGTCGCACTCCGCGCAAGTTTAGGGCTGAATGGATTGCATCCGAGCCGGCGGCGTTGCACGTTGGGAGCATGGCTAAGCGAATTGTGATTACGGGTCTGACGCACGGCCTCGGCCGCGCCCTCGCCGCCTGGTTTGTCGCCGACGGGCACACCGTGCTCGGATGCGGACGTGACGCCGGAGCCCTCGCTGACTTGCGGAAAAGCTTCGGCGAGCCCCATTGCTTCGAGCGGGTCGATGTTACCGATTCCGCCGCTGTTGATGCATGGGCGCGGCGGGTTGTGGAAACCGGAGAACCTCCGGCGATCCTCGTCAACAACGCCGGGGTGATCAACGAGAACGCGCCGCTGTGGCAGGTGCCGGTGGACGTCTTCGACCGGGTCGTCGATGTCAACCTGAAGGGGGTGTTTTACGTCATTCGCGCGTTTCTGCCCGCCATGTCGGAATCCGGGCAGGGGGTCATCGTGAATCTGAGTTCGGGATGGGGGCGAAGCGTTTCGCCGGAGGTTGCCCCGTATTGCGCCACAAAGTGGGGGATCGAGGGAATGACACGCGCACTCGCGGAAGAACTCCCCGACGGTCTTGCCGCCGTCCCGCTCAATCCGGGTGTGATTGACACCGCGATGCTGCGCAGTTGCTTCGGCGCCGGGGCCGCCTCCGCTCCATCCCCGGAGAAATGGGCCGAGCGGGCGGGACCGTTTATTTTGCAGCTCGGACCACAGGACAATGGCGCGCCCCTCAGCGTATAGATGGAGCTGCGCTCAGACGGCGATCTGGTGAGCATCGGCCGCCTCGATCTCCGGTTCGCTGGCCGCATGTTCCGTCCCTCGTACCTCGAACCGTTTTACCTTCCTCGTAAAATGCTTGCGCATTCCCTCCAGTGATTTGCGCGTGAATCCCACCCGGTTCCGGAAGTCATCCCGCGAAGCGTGCGACGAATCGTAACCTTGCAACACGAAATAATCCGCCCCGCGAACGAGGTTGGAGAGCTCCTTGATCTCGTTGAGCGTGTGGAGACCCGGGACGACCGTCGTGCGAAACTCATGGGCGACCCCCGCGTTCTTCACCAGGAAGATGCTTGCGCGCACCGCTTCCACGTCAACCTGCTTGCCCACCGCCTGCGCGTAGTTGCGGAGCGGCGCCTTCACGTCCATGGCGACGTAATCGACCAACCGATCCCGGAAGACCTCTCTGAGCATATCCGGCTGGGACCCGTTCGTATCGAGCTTGATCGCGAGCTTCAATGCGCGAAGCTTGGCAAGAAACTCCGGCAGGTCGGCGTGAATCGTCGGCTCGCCTCCCGTGATCACCACCGACCGGATGCGAGAGCGGTTGCGGCGCAGATACCGCAGTACTTCTTCCTCGGGAATGGGATCGTTGAAACACTGCGGTACGACCAGCGATGCGGTACGGCAATAGGGACATCGCCAATTGCAGCCTTGTAGAAACACAACCGCTGCCGTTCTTCCCGGAAAATCGACCTCCGAGCACTTTCGAAATCCTCCTATTTTCATTAGATACAGCCTCCTTTAAAGGATTATATTATTAGAAAAACTAAAGACATCGGGGGCCGTAGCAAGGGAAAAAACGATATTGAGGTCGTTTTTTTGAGGCTTGATGCTCACGAGCACTGCTTTTCCGATAACGGTGGTTGTTTTCGCCGGGAATACTTCGCCGCGTTCCTGCTAATCCCAGGGCATTCTGGCGTCGACGCGCGGGTGTTCCCCCACCCGGAACGGTTCGAAGACTTTTCCGGGGTTGAGGATGCCTCTGGGATCGAGGGCGTCCTTGATTGCGCGCATTGCGCGGATCTCCGCATCGGAGTGCTGGAGGCTGAGGAACGGAGATTTCGCGAGTCCGACACCGTGTTCTCCGGTGATCGCGCCGCCTGTTCCCACGACATGTGCCATGATGGTGTCGATGGCCTCGTCGGCCCTGGCGCGCTGGTCGGTGTCGGCGCGGTTGAACATCACGTGGACGTGGAAGTTGCCGTCGGCTGCGTGTCCGAAGGTGGGGGTGGCGAGGCCGGTGCGTTGATTCAGTTCGAGGGTGAGTTGGATCAGTTCGGGCTGGCTGTCGAGGGGAACAACGATGTCTTCGTTGATCTTCGAATCCCCCATTTGAAACATGGCGTGGCTGCAGTTGCGCCGGATTGCCCAGAGCCGTTCGGCGGTGCGGGGGGTTCGGGCGCTTGCCTGGGAGATGCTCCCGGGTTCGAGGAGACGCTGAAGCCGTTCGTGCGTTGCGGCGACGACCGAGGGGTCTCCGTCGCATTCGACGAGGAGGAGCGCCATGGTGCGCCGCGGAAACGAGCGCGGAGGGCGGGGGATGGAGGGATTGTGCTCCAGGTGCCGGAGGGCGCATGCGACGGTTTGGCGATCGAGAAACTCGAGAATACTGGGGTTGAGACGCGATCGAACGATGCGGCGCACCGCGCGCAATGCGGTCTTCTCATCCGGGTATCCGGCGAGCATGGTGGCGCGGGCCTTGGGTTTGGGGACCAGGCGCAGCACGGCGCCGGTGATGATCCCGAGCGCACCCTCCGATCCGATCCAGAGATCGCGCACGTTGTATCCCGAGGCGAATTTCCTGAGGTCCGCGCCCCAGCGGACCCATTCGCCGGTTGGCATAAATCCCTCGAGCGCGAGTACATAGTCGCGGGTGACGCCGTATTTGGCGCCGCGCATGCCCCCGGCGTTGGTGGCGATGGTTCCGCCGAGGGTGGCATAGGCCCGGCTTCCCGGGTCGGGGGGATAAAACCAGCCTTGTTTGGCTGCCGAGTCCTGCAGTTCCGCAACCGTTACTCCTGGCTGGGCGTAGGCGTAGCCCTGCCGGGTGTCGATATGCAGATTGCGCCAGTGGCTCAGATCCAGCACCCATCCACCCCGTACCGGTGTGGCCGCCCCGGTCGTTGCGCTTCCGGCGCCGCGCGGGGTGACCGCGATGCCATCCCGGTTGGCAAGCGCGAGCACGGCCTCGATCTCCGATTCATCGCGGGGACGAACGACCGCCTCGGGGAGCACGGAGAGTCGGAGGTTGTCAAACGACGCCCGGAACCGCGATTCGTCGTCGGTAAGCACGGATTCCGGGGGCAGTTGGGCAAGCAGGTCGCGCAGGGCTGAGGAGGGTGCGGTCATACCACGCATTCTCAATGCGAAGCGGTTCGGTACGCAATCCTCTTTGCGTGCGGTCCCGATCGTTCTTCCGTGGACAATTGACTTTTTCGGGGCCCGTTCTAGCTTCGATTGTGGATCGCGGATCGGAATCGACGGGTTTCCCGCCGGGAAGGCTGCGACAGCCCGGGTGGCGGAATTGGCAGACGCGCAGGATTTAGGATCCTGTTCCGAAAGGAGTGCGGGTTCGACCCCCGCCCCGGGCACCAGCCGCGGTTCGTGGACGGCGCCCCCTGCGTATCGAATGCCGGGTGCAGGGATAATGCTGCAGGCGGTCGTAAAAGAATTGCCCGGATCGGTTCAGAGTGCGAACGTCGTGTCCGGCGTTACCGATGAAACCAGGAAACGAACGATCCGAGATGCCCCACGAAGCAATTGATGAAATCTTCTCCCGTCCCACGTCCGGGGTGCTGGAGACATTATGGAGTCTGGAAGGGGACGTCATGCTCCTCGGTGTTGGCGGCAAGATGGGCCCCTCGACGGCCCGCATGCTGTTGCGCGGGTTCGATGAACTGGGGCAGCGTCGGCGGGTATTCGGTGTGGCGCGTTTCTCCGATCCGGACGTGCGTGCGCGGTTGGATGGCTATGGCGTGGAAACGATCCTCGCCGACTTGATGGAGCCGGGCGATGTGGAGGCATTGCCGGAGTGTGCGAACATTCTGTTTTTGGCCGGCCAGAAATTTGGAACGGCATCCCGGCCGGAGTTGAGTTGGGCCATGAACGCGGTCTTGCCCGCGTACGTCTCGGAGCGATACAAGCGGTCGCGCATCGTCGCCCTTTCCACCGGATGCGTCTACCCGTTTGTTCCCGAGTCGAGCGGAGGCTCGACGGAAGCGGACGAGATCGGTCCGGCCGGCGACTATGGGAACTCATGCGTCGGCCGGGAGCGGGTGTTTACGTATTTCTCCAGAAAACACAGCATCCCCATGGCGCTGATTCGTCTGAACTATGCGATCGACCTGCGCTACGGAGTGCTTGTGGACATTGCCCAGCAGGTGCTTGCCGGAAATCCCGTGGACGTGAGCACGGGATCGGTTAATATCATCTGGCAGGGCGACGCCATCGCGCGCACGATCCAGGCGTTCGATCACGTGGCGACGCCTCCCTTCGTGCTGAATGTGACCGGCCCCGAAATTCTCAAAGTGCGCGACCTTGCGCAGCGGTTCGGCGAGATCTTCGGAAAGGAGCCGGCCTTCACCGGCGTGGAGTCCGAGACCGCGTGGTTGAGCAATCCTGCCAAATCGGTCGAACTGTTCGGTCCGTTGACCGTCGGCCCGGATGAGATGATCGAGGCCGTCGCCAAGCACTTGCTCGAGGGTGGTCCGCTTCTCGGCAAACCGACTCACTTCGAATCCCGAACGGGCAAATTTTAGCATGAACCTTCGCAATCATTTCGCCCGTGGGCACGTGATTCCCGCCTGTCCGCTCCCGCTGGATGCCGATCGGAAGCTTTCGGAACTCCATCTGCGCGCCCTCGTCCGCTACTACTTTCACGCGGGAAGCGGCGGGCTGGCTGTTGGCGTACATTCGACGCAATTCGAGATTCGTGATCCTCAATACGCACTGTTCGAGCCGGTCCTGCGCCTCGCGTCGGAGACCCTGGATGCGGAGCTGGCAAAGCACCCGCGTGATTTCGTCAAGATTGCCGGAATTTGCGGGGAGACTCCCCAGGCGGTCGGGGAGGCCGAACTGGCGGGCGGTCTCGGATATCACGCGGGACTGCTAAGCCTCACAGCGGTGAAGGAGTGCACCCTGCACGAGATTCTGGAACACTGCAGGAGGGTTGCGGCAATCCTGCCCGTGGTCGGATTCTATCTGCAGCCGGCAGTGGGCGGGCGGGTCTTCCCCTATGCGTTCTGGCGCGATTTTATGGAAATCGAGAATGTCGTCGCGGTGAAGATGGCGCCCTTCAATCGATACTTCACCCAGGACGTTGTCCGTGCGGCCATCGAAACCGGCCGCGACGACGTCGCCCTGTATACCGGGAACGACGACAATATTATCGCGGATCTCCTGACGCCGTTCCGGTTCAAGGGGCCGGGCGGGTGGAAGACGCGCACCGTTGTCGGCGGGCTGCTCGGACAGTGGGGCGTCTGGACACAACGGGCGGTGCTGCTGCTTGAGGAGATCAAAGAGGCCCGGCTGCAACCGGAGATTGCCGCCTCGTGGCTGACGCGCAACGCTGCGCTCACGGATATCAATGCCGCGGTTTTCGATGTTGCGAACCGGTTTACCGGGTGCATCCCCGGAATTCACGAGGTTCTTCGTCGCCAGGGACTGCTGCCCGGAACATGGTGCCTGAACCCCGATGAAACGCTATCTCCGGGGCAGGTCGACGAAATCGACCGTGTTTCCGAAGCGTACCCCGAGTTTGTCGACGACGATTTCGTTGCCGAACACCGTGACGCCTGGCTCAAGGGATGAGGCGGGGACAATCCGGTAGTGCGTTGATATGAGGATGGTTCGGGGCGTTTGCCATTGCGTTTCAGCGAGCGGGTTGTCAACATCGCCAGCAATGGATTGGAATTAGCAGGCTGTGTAACCTCCTCGCCGTGGAAGAGCTACTAAAGTCCAAGGATTTCTGGATCTGGTTGATCGGGATATTGGTTATGATCAGCGTTCTGCGCGCGCTGTACGAGTTCAATAAGCATATTCTTGTGGTTGTAATTCTTCTCGGAGCGGTATTGACTGTGTTGTACATGGAGCCTGCATGGCTGACCGACCTCTGGAGCAATATGTATTGAGCGTGTTGATCAACCCGCATGAGATCATGATTTCAAACTGCTGAGATGTTGCGATTCGCCGAAGAGATCTTGCTGCTCGCACTGGACGATGCGACGGGGAAGTTGTTGCCCCTGCCTGATCGAGCGTTGGACTTTGCATTGGCCGGCTCCGTTCTGGCTGAGCTCACGTTTCAGGGACGGATTACGACGGATCCCAAGCACGTTATGATTGTGGACTCGAGTCCAACGGGGGATCCCGTCCTCGACGAGGTCGTTCAAAACCTTCCCGAGTCGGATCAGGAACGCACCCTGCACAACTGCCTCACACGGGTTGCGGCGCAGGGACATCGGTTGCGCGACCGAACCTTGCAGGGGCTCATGAACAAGGGTATCCTGAAATGTGAGGACGACCGATTTCTATGGGTATTCCATCTGCGGCGTTACCCGGTGGTCGATGACCGGGAGGAGAAGGAGGTGCGCAGGCGGATCCGTGATGTGGTCCTGAAGGAGGAAAAGCCCGGTCCGCGCGATGTGGTCCTGATCGCTCTGATGAACGTATGCCAGCTCTCCTATACGGTGTTCACGGAGGAGGAGTTGGAGCGCGTCGGCGATCGGATTCAGACTGTGGCGAGCATGGACTTTATCGGGCAGGCCATGACCAATGCGATTGACCGCATTCAGCGGGCGATTCTGGAGATTCGGGCCTACTCGGGAATCTGAGCTATTCCGGGATTGCCGGATCACGAATCAGGCTTACGGTGGCGATATGCCGGTGTTGAAGCCTGATCAGTTTCCGTTCCGGACGGAACTCGCGGTTCGCGATTACGAGTGCGACATGGAGGGGATCGTGAACAACGCGGTCTATCAGAATTACCTCGAGCATGCGCGCCATCTTTATCTTCGTTCGCGCGGGGTCGATTTTGCATCGCTGATCCGGGAGGGCGTGCACCTGGTGGTGGTCCGGGCCGAGCTGGATTACCTGTCGCCGTTGCGCAGCGGTGATGGATTTCTCGTGGGCGTCCGCGTGGAGCGGCTGACGAAGCTTCGAGGGGTGTTCCACCAGGCTGTTTTCCGCAAACCCGAGTTCGTTCCGGTATTGCGCTCGCAAATCGTCGGGGCATCGCTGAATGCGGAGGGACGCCCGGCCCCATGCTCCGCCTTGGATGAGATATTCCCGGATTCCCAGTTCGGGCACGGTGTTTGAAGCTTTCGCTTTCCGTTTGATCTGATATATCGAAGGGCTCATGCGGATATACCGACACGCTGCGTGGGTGCTCATCCCTGTCCTCCTTCTCGGCGGCTTTGCCGCCTGGCTCTTTTACCCGATGGTCGACGGCGATCAGGACGCGGATTCCGTGTGGCGAATCGCCGAGCGGAGTGCCGACGATGATTGGGCGGACTTCGACCTTTTCCCGTCGGACCGGGACCATCTCCCTCCAAGCCGGCGCATTCCGGCCCGCAATGTTATGCCCGCCGACGCGCCGGAGGGCGCCGTTCCCGATGAACTGCTCCTTCGGTTTCGAACGCGGGAAGAACTGGACCTGTTTCTGAGCGAAGCGAATCGCCTGGGTACCCCGGTGCTGGGGAGCAGCACGGTGTTGCGAACGGTGCGCGTGCAACGCAGCGAGCTGGAGAGCGAGGATCGATTGCGCGCGCTGGCCGACGATGCGGCCGTCGAGCATAACTACTACGCCTACACACCGGACTTGCCTCCCGCTCCGACGATCGGGAACCATCGTCCCTTCGGGAGGGCGGCGGCGGGAGCGATGGGATTTCCCGAGGCGCGCGATCACTGGGGACGGGGAGTCCGCGTCGCCCTGCTGGATACCATGGTTGCTGTGGATCATCCCGCGTTCGCGGGGAAGGCGCTTCGCCAGTTCGATCTCATCGGAACCGCAGCAACGGATTCTCCCTATCGCGGGCACGGCACCGCGGTAGCTTCCATTCTGGGAGGAGACAGCTCCTACGGTCCGGCGCTCGCTCCGGCCGCGGAGATGTTGCATTTCCGGGTCCTTGACGACGACGGGATCGGCGAAACATTCACGATCGCCAATGGAATCATTGAGGCGGTGGAGCAGGGCGCGCGCGTGATCAGTCTAAGCCTGGGAAGCCACCACGACAGCGGTGTCCTGCGCGATGCCGTGCGTTACGCCGCCGATCGCGGCGTCGCGCTGGTGGCGTCGGCGGGAAACCACGGGCTCGAGGACGGGATATTCTACCCCGCTCGCTACGAGGAGGTGGTCTCCGTGGGAGCGGTTGATGCCGACCGGATTCGCCCGGCGTTCTCGAACCAGGGACCCCAGGCGGATATCGCGGCGGCCGGGGTGGGGGTGCGATCGGCTTCGATTGGCGGGTCGGATGAGGCTGTTGCGTTCAGCGGCACCTCGGCTTCCGCTCCGTTTGTCGCCGGCGCGATCGCCGGACTGCTCTCGGAGTACCCGGAACTGGATCCCGCCCGAGCGGTTGCATTGCTCCGGGAGCACGCGGACGATGCTGGACGACCCGGGCCCGACAGCGAGTACGGCCACGGCATTCTCAATGTACAGCGGGTCCTCGAGCGGGATATCCCGGGAATAAGGGATGCGGCTATCGCGGGAGTATGGGTCGATCCGCAATCGAACGCTTCAACCACGGGCGGGGGGACCGGAACCACGCTCACGGTGAGTGTTCAGAACCGCGGCACGGAATCCCTGTCCGGGGTTTCTTTGACGGTGCACTTCTCGGACGGATCCGGAGGTCGGTTTGATATGGGGAGCATGGAGCCGCGCGAGGTGCTCAGCAGGCAGGTTGAACTGCCGCCGGAGTTTGGGGCGGAGGGTCGAGCCATCATGGATGCGTGGGTCGAGATTGCGGACGAGCCGGATTCCCGCCCGGAGAACAACCTGAAGCGCCTGATCCTCGAGCGGGTATCCGACGCCGACGCCGGCGACGGGTGAGATGAAATGGCGATCAACCGAGGTAAGCGAGAAGGCCGTCGCTGTCGAGAATCGTGATACGCGGGCCCTCCACGGTGATGAGGCCCTCGTCCCGGAACTTGGCCAGGGTGCGGCTCAAGGTTTCACTGGTGACTCCCAATTGGCTCGCCAGAACCCTCTTGCTCGTGTCGAGGCGCACCTCGAAGCGACCGGAGGGTTGCGAAGGCGGCCGCTGGCGGGTGAGCCAGTGGGAGAGGCGCGCTTCGATCTGCTTGAACTTCAGATCCTCGATAAGCTGGACCAGGTACTTCAGATGAAAGCTCATCGAGGTGAGCATGCGCAGCACGAGGTCGGGTTGACTTTCGATCAAACTGCGAAACTCCCGCTTCTGTATCAGCAGTATCTGTGAGGGCTCCAGTGCGACGGCGTCGGCCGGGTACGTATCAATGGTCGTCAGTGTCACTTCCGCGAAGGACTCCGGCGCGCGAAAGACGCAGAGGACCTGCTCCTTGCCGTCCGGCGTCACCCGGTGCACGTTCACAGAGCCGGATTTGATGACGTAGAATCCGGCGGCTCGTTCGCCTTCCCGGAAGAGGTAGTCACCCTTCTGGTATGATTTTAACACACAGGTATATGCGACTTTCCGGATGGCACCGTCGTCCAGATCGGCGAACAACCTGCACTGCCGCAGGGCTTCGACAATCGCTGCTTGACGGTATTCCTCTGTTGCGGATGGACTGAGTGACATAATATGCAGGTCCGCGATATACGACGCCGGGGTTGGCCCCTGTGTTTAATCGTCAAGAATCGCGGTACCCCGGTTGGATTGTGAACGAGACCAGAATTCCGCGGTCGCGACAAACCTTTTTGAACGGAATTGATGTGCGTCAAGGAAGGCGCCGTCCCATTTCTGTATGCTGCCGGCATGGCTGCAATACGCTACGAGAAACTCGATGTGTGCCCGATGCTGGCGGAGGGACGCAGTCCCATGGACGCCATCATGCAGCGAGCCGCCGGACTCAAAGCCGGAGTCGGACTTCACCTGATCACTCCGTTCGAACCGGTCCCGTTGTATCCCGTGCTCGGTGAACGTGGATTCGTGCATGAAGCGCGTCGGCGCCCGGACGGCGGCTGGGAGGTGTGGTTCCACCCGTCAGGCTAGCGAATAAACGAAGGCGGATCCACTCTTCGCCCTCCGCGTCTGCGGCGTTCGGGAGACGGCGTCAGGAGACGCACCATAGGCGCAAAGGCGCTCCTCGTGCCTCACTAAACTTACACGCTGCGCGGCGTACGAGCCGATGCGTTGCATTCGGACCGAACGTTACAAATTGATACGCCATTTCGACCCGGATCGCCTGCGTCCGGTTTTGGCTAACGTGGATGCCGGGCCGGAGAAGGCGCGGCTCCTGGAAGCCGGGTGGCAGAACCTGGCCCGAGCGCCCGTGGAGTTGTACGACCTCGCAGTCGATCCCTTTGAGACGCGCAACCGGGCGGACGATGGCGGATTGGCCGGCACGCGGCAGGAGCTTGAATCCCGTCTCAAATCCTGGATGCGCGAGACCGGGGATCCGCTGCTCGAACACGCACCGCGCGTTCCGGCGCCGGTTGGCGCGATAGTGAACTCCCTGGAGGCGGTCAACCCGGACAAGACCACCCTGGAGTGAGACAGGGCGGAAATCTCCAGGTGGCGGGTGAGCTGGTTCCCCTCAAACCCTGAAAGTGGTCGAGGCGTAAGCGGAGGAGTTGCGTGAGCCGCATTGGGAAAGGCTCTTACAGCAAGGGCTCGCCACTTTGGGAAAGTCGGGATCGCATCTTCTTAGCGCCCGCAAAGGCAGCGACTGGAAAGTGGCGCTGGCCCGGTATTTGCGTGAAAGCAGTCTGGCTCCAAATGGTTGGTTGGCCGCCAGACTCAACATGGGGACTGCGAAATCCGTCAGCAGCCGTGTAAGTTCGCATCGGGGCGCAAGTCATGCACGGGATAGGATATGGGAAAAACTCAAAATGTTAGCATGCGTGGACCCTTTTATGGCCGCGTAGGACCGGCTTTTGATTACACCCTACGGGACTGGACCGCTACTTGGCGTCCTCTTTGTCGCGTTGCTCATTGCGGGCGGCAACGGTCTGCGCCGGCAGTTCCGTGGCGCGCAGTTCGATCCAATCGGCGAGGATTCGGATGCTTTCGCGGAGGGGAATGTCGAGGCGGGGAGCGTTTCGGAGCACGGAGGGATCGTATTCGATCATACGGGTGAAAAACGACGGGAGCAGGTCGTCAACGGACGCATCGCCGAGATGCTCGTTCAGATGATCTGCGAGGATCCGCTCGGGACGGAATTCGGAGATCCGGTCCGCGCGGTCCAAGGTGGTAAGCGCTGCCTCCAAAGCTTCTTGGGGGATGTCGACGCCCAGGGATTCGTTGAGGTGTTCTGTGAAGTCGGGGAGATTCCGCAGGGCGCGCTCGTAGTCGAGGCGGACCACCTGAATCTCCTCAACGGGAGCGTCCGCCGAGGGCTGATAATAGAAGATGCGCTGGTAGTACTCGTTGATTTTGGAACGGCCGTCGGGAAGGG
>SLNJ01000032.1 GCA_007133065.1 Opitutales bacterium | reverse complement strand
GGGATCGAAATCGCTATCGAAATCGGGATCGAAGAGCCACAACGCCTTGCAGATAAATATGATCGATAGCGATAGCGATTTCGATCCCGATTGCGATGCATCCCTTAACCGAGCGCCATTGGGGTCAGAAACCGTGGAATAGGAAGCGCGATTAATGCGCAATGCTCGCAAAGCTCCCCTCCGTGCCTTATTGCCTTTGTGAGATTGCTTTTGATCCCCTTCCGGTCGCGTGTCCCAGCGCAATTTCCGTGGAAATCATGGAACAAGGCTGGGAACCCGGGAGTCGGAGGGGGCGGCATGAAGCGCTGGCTTCTCCTTGTCTCCGGTGTGCTGGTTGGTGGCGCAGTGGTGATCGTTCTGTTTGGCGCCGAGTTGCTCCGGTCCAATTTTGAGCGCGCGGCCTCGGAGGCACTCGGAATCGAGGTGACGGCTTCCGGCGCCATGCGCGCGGGCCTGTCGCCATCACCGTACCTCAATATCGAGACCATTCGGTTACACCAGGGCGATTCCCTTGTTGCCGAGATCGAATCCGCCCGGGTGGAAGCGGCCGTCCTCGGGTCGTTTGTCGGCGGGAATCTGGAACTCCGGAATCTCGAACTCCGCGGCGTCGACATGCGTATCGTGCGCGACGAGGAGGGGCGTTTCAATCTCTCCGATGCAACCCCGGACGTGGGCGACGATCCCGGCGCAGTTCCGGATTTCGAGTTTTCGGAGGTTTCTGTGCACTATTTCGACGAGTCCGCAGACGTCGAGGTCGCGTTCTCGGATTGCGCGGGCAGCGTTTCCGGGGCGGGGATGGCTCAATCCGGAGAGCTCGATCGGTTTGCCCGGCTGGAAGGGGAAGGCGAGATTCGTTGCCGGAGCATCCGATACGGGGAGGTCGAGTTCTCGGAAGTGGAGATCAACCTGAGCGCCGGCGAGGGCAGGATTGCGCTCGATCCGTTCAAGGCGGTACTGTATGAAGGAACGGGGCTGGGGAGCCTTGAGGCCGATCTGTCCGGCGAGAGACCCCGTTTTAGTCTGAACGTTACGCTGGAGGAGTTCGAAGCGGAAGGATTGCTGCACTCCCTGGCCCCGGAGGTGGATGCGGAGGGAGTCATGATCTTCTCAACCGAACTGTCGTCCGCAGGCTCCACGATTGAAGCTGTCGAGCGGGAACTCGAGGGTTCGATCTCGCTGCGGGGTGAGGCGTTTACCGTGCACGGCATCGATCTTGATGAGCGCTTTGCCGATTTCGCGTCGGTGCGGGAATTCGGCCTCGTGGACGCCGGAGCGGTGCTGTTGATCGGCCCTGCGGGCCTGGCGGTCACCCGGGGCCATGAATTCGCCCGGCTCTTGCGCGCCGGTGAAGGGAGCACCGAGTTCCGCGAAGTGGTCTCGGATTGGACCGTTGCTGAGGGTGCAGCGAGCACCGAGGACGTGGCGATTGCGACCGAGGAGCACCGCCTCGCGGTCCGGGGAAGGATTGATTTTACGGAGCGAGTCTATGACGGGGTCTCAATCGCATTGCTCGATCCAAACGGCTGTGCCGTGGTGGAGCAGGCAGTGACTGGCCCGTTCACCGACCCGGAGATCGATCAACCCGGCGTGGTCGAGACCCTCCTGGCGCCGGTTATGGACCTGGTCCAACGGGGGATTGCTCCCTTCGTCGGCGACGATTGCGAGGTCTTTTACGAAGGGGAGGTCTCAGCACCGTGAATCACGCTTGCGCTGCTCTTTTAAAGGCATCACTCGCAGGCAATGAAACAGTGACCCCGTCTGCCGGCCCGCGCCATTGAGCATCGACTGCGACATGCTTGCATTCGGTCGCGGTTTTGTGACATGGAGTAATGAACAAATGGGACGATGTGTTGGAACGGTGGCCCGGGGAATTCGCGCCCCGATTGTACGGGAGGGTGACGCGGTCGATGAGATTGTTGTCGAGAGCATCCTCGCGGCCTCCAGAGCGGATGGGTTTTCCATTCGGGATCGGGATGTCGTGGGGATAACCGAGTCGCTCGTGGCGCGAGCCCAGGGAAACTACGCGACGGTGGATGCCATCGCCGCCGACCTGCGGGCGAAGTTCGGGGGCGCGGCGCTGGGGGTCATTTTCCCGATACTCAGCCGGAATCGATTCTCGATGCTGCTCAAAGGCATCGCGCGCAGTACCGAGCATGTCGTTTTGCTGCTCAGCTACCCATCCGACGAGCTTGGCAATCAACTGCTGGAGGAGCACCGACTGGACCGGCACGGAGTCCACCCCTCGATCGATCATCTGACCGAGAACCGCTTCAGGGAGCTTTTCGGCGAAAGCGTCCACCCGTTTACCGGAATCGACTACATCCGCTACTATCGCTCGTTGGTGGAAGCGGAGGGAGCCGCCTGCACGATTCTCTTCTCCAACGATCCCGCCACGGTTGTGGCGCACACCGGGCACGTGCTGGCGTGCGACGTTCACACCCGGGAGCTCACGAAACAGCGATTGCGCGCGGCGGGAGCCGTGACCGTGCACGGCCTGGATGATGTCCTGTCGGTCCCGATCGACGGTAGCGGGCATCATCCGGAGTACGGGTTGCTCGGGTCGAACAAGGCGACCGAGGAGACGGTGAAGCTTTTCCCGAGGGATTGCGGCGCGTTCGTCGCGCGCGTTCAAAGGATGCTCAAGGAACGAACGGGCAAGACCGTCGAAGTCCTGGTGTACGGCGACGGCGCCATCAAGGACTCGGTGGGGAAGATATGGGAACTGGCCGACCCGGTGGTCTCTCCTGCATATACCCCGGGTCTGGAAGGAACGCCCCATGAACTGAAGCTCAAGTATCTGGCCGACAATCAATACTCCGGGCTCACCGGCGAGGCGTTGAACGAGGCGATTGTGAAGCACGTCGAGTCGAAAGGGCAGCATCTCACCGGGGCGATGGAAGCGCAGGGAACCACGCCCCGGCTGTTGACGGATCTCATCGGTTCCCTGTGCGACCTGGTCTCCGGAAGCGGTGACCGGGGCACCCCCGTGGTCTATATTCAGGGGTATTTCGACAGCTTTGCAACAGGGGCATAAAGGAGCATCGACATGGCGGATACAAACCTCATCTACCGCGGCAAATCGAAGGATGTTTTCTCGATTTCGGAGGGGGAGCACGCCGGCAAGTACCGGCTTGTGTTCACCGACCGCGCGACCGGCTACATCGACAACGGTAACGTTGTTTTCGATCCCGGGTACGACTCGGTGGTCGGCGAGATTCCCGGAAAGGGCGCGATCGCATGCCGTTTCGCATCCCACTTTTTCCGAGTGCTCAAGGAGCACGGGGTGCCGTTGCATTACATCGACACCACCGGCCTGAACGAGATGATCGTGGAGCCTGCAGTCCCGCTGTCGATGCCGGCGCAATCGCCTGAATTCCCCGGATCCGCTCCACTGGAGAATCTGGAATTCACTTGGCGGAACAACGCGACCGGGAGTTTTTGGAGACGGTACCCGTTCGTCCGCCCCTGCAGGAATCTCGATCGCGTCGTCGAGGTGTGGACCAAGGGTGACACGGACACGTTGATCTCGCTTGAAGCGCTCGAAGCAACGGGGGCCATGACGCGGGACGAGATCGCCCGGAGCCTGGAACTCGTGAAGCGCGTGGCGGAAGTGGTGTCGCGGGAGTTCGCGTCGAGAGACTACCACGTGATCGACGGCAAATTCGAACTGGGCAGGTTGGCGGCCGGCGACGGCGCGATCGTCCTGATCGACGAGATATCCCCGGATGTGCTCCGGGTGTGCCAGGGGTATTCACCCGACAGTCGCGGCGACTGCACGGTGTACGCGCAATGCGCGATCACCGGCGAATCCGGCGGGAAGCGTACCATCCGGAATCGCAATCAGGTGTCCGCCACCGAGTTCGTGGACGTATTCGCCTAGCAGACTGTTGAAAAACTCGGACGATTACGGTCGCCTCGGGCTGAAAAAGGGGTCACTGTTCAGATATAAGATTTGACTGAACGCGCCCGAGCCTGGATGATTGGAGTGATGGCGCGCAAGTTGCGAATCGAGAGCAGTGAGGGGTTGTATCATGTGAT
>SLNJ01000039.1 GCA_007133065.1 Opitutales bacterium | reverse complement strand
TTAGGTATTAAGGTGTCTTCTCAAATAAAATATTCGCCTATTTTAATCCCAAATATTTTCTTATGTGCTTGACTAACTGATCATCAATTTCAGTGTGCCTCCGAATAAGTTGCTTTTTTCCAATAGCCGGATTTTGGTATACATCATGACGAGAATTAAAGAAGGATGTAGATCCTATGGTTCATTTTTTAAGTGTGATGGAAAATGTAAACGCCGCGGGATAAATCCATGGGATTACATCGCTAAGGTAATTGCTTCTGCAAGAAAAGGTATTAATCCTCCATGTATGCAGGCAGTACAAAAACTAAATTTTCCTACAGAGGGTGTGAATCGCTACCCATTTACCATATTAACGATGTTTTGAAAAACCATAGATTTTTTTTCAAAACTTTTCTTCCCTATAATCTTCTATCAGGATAAATTCTATAATAGGGCGATGAGTAAAGAAAGTTATTCTTCTTTCTATTCCGAAGTTTAATTTTTTCAATGAAAAAAGAGACCTTTTGTCGTAAGTAGGTTAAAGAGGTGTGGGGTTTCCCCACACCCCCATTTTTTATTTATCTTGCTCAAGCCCTATATAAGGCTGAGCCCAATCAATAAATTTACCATCTTCAAATGTTGTACTCAAAGAACAACAAATTATATACTTATGTTTTCTCATGATAATATAGCTATTAATCTGAACTTTTTTGGACTACATCACAAATTGCCTGCGCAGCCTGCTCTGCGTTAACAAACAATTCGTTCATAACTCCTTGCCCTAAAACCAGTGCTTCCCATTTACCTGGATGAATTTCAAACACAAGTCCAATATGCTCCCCGGAACCTGTGTAAACCATCCTTTGAATTTTTGCTGTGGATAGAATTTCTATGTCGCCCAGTTCACATTCCTGAGCATTTGCTGATGACAACGATAACGTAAAGATCCCAATCACAAAAACAAGATTAATAAAAAACCTGTATATAATGTTCATGATTTTCAAATCTCCTATCTCATTCAGGCCAGACTAATTAAAAGTCTGACTATGATTTTTTTAGTTATATATTGAAACAACAACCGGTATTTCTTCAATCACTGCTTTTCCAGTACCCACAACTTCTAATCGGAATACAAACACATGATGACCACCCTCAATATCTCCGCGTGTAAAGGTTACGTTAAAAGTTACTTCTTCTCCACGAGCTACCTGTGGATGCTGAGCCGGATCAATGCTATTAATAATTCCGTGAAAGTCTCCATTGGGAACCAAAGTAATGTCCATCAAGTCAGCCGCGCCTTCCAAAGCTGCTACTACAGCTTCGACAATCTGGCTGCTGGCATAATCAAGCTGGAACACTTCGCCATCTGTTTCTTCAACGATCCGTCGAACATCAGCCACTGCATACCCCCTCTCCAAACCGTAAACACGGACGTTTCTTGCATTCAGGGCTTCCAGAGTAGTGCTCCAGCTTGGGCCAGGATATCCTGGAGTGTAAACGCTGCTGCCCGGTTCAGGGTTATGAAAATTGGCGTCGGTAGCCAGGAAGATAATCCGCAGCGATCCCTCACGCCAACCAGTTTTGGAAGGCTCAATATTCGCTTGTGGATAGCCTGAAACAGTGAGACCTTCTCCAGTGGCTAACTGGTGCAGGGCGATAAGTTGGCTTTCAGGTGCATCAGCACCCCAAAGGAGGTGGAGTCCATTGATTGCATTGATGGTATCCTCACCATTCCCAGTCAAAGGCTGGTCAAGCCGGAAAGCATAGTCAGAGGAACCTCCCCATGGGCTGATAGGAATGTCACTGAAAGAGGCTATACCTGTGTGAACATCTGTGCCACTCGCCTCAAAAGCATTAACCAGATCAACAGCCTGTGTCTTGAACTGGTTTATACTGGAACCATAACTCCCGGAAACATCCACCAGAAACATTATGTCCACACGGTCGAATACTGTACCTTCGGCAGGGATAGTTACGTTAACCTCTTTCTCAACAGTTTCGTCTCCATCTATCCGAACAACAAGTTCATCCTGCGTGCGTCTAGTTCTTTCTCCACGGCGTTTAATTGCTTCCAGAATGGCGCCTTCCACATTCAAACGCGCACCAGCGCCAACATAATCGGGATTGGTATCACCCACTTCTTCAGCTGTAAGTGCGCGGACAAAGACCGTTTCACCTATCTTGTTGCCATCTGCATTATGTAAAATGACCCTGTTATCGTTAATCGGGAGTGCCGTCTGCCGTAGAATATTACGTACTTCAACGGGTGTTAGATCTGGCTCAATAGATCGCATGGCAGCAATTGTTGCGGTTACAAGAGGTGCGGCAAATGATGTTCCTATTGCCCCGCCTGTTGATGCCATCACAGTTCCAGCCGCTGCAATATCCACTCGTTCTCCATAATTTGAATAAAAGGTTCTAACACCTTCATCTATAAACCTCAGATAATCCTTCCAATCACGTACTGGTTCACCATTTCCATCAATAAAATAATCATTACCAACCCAATAATAGCCATTGGAATGAGCGCCTACAACTATGACCTGAGGACTGGGATGGGTGAACACCCGCCAGTTACGGTCTCCTGCGTTTGTATTTCCATTTCCAGCTGTGACTACCAAAATGGCATTAGGATATTCACTCTCAATAAAGCTAACTAATTCATCAAAATTTTGTCTAATATAGTGAAAGAACCTTGGAAGCATAGTATTATTTTGTATCACACTGCCGTCGGCCTGCAATGCTCCATCAATAAAAGGTATTTTCTTTTTATGGAATCCTCTACTTATATTTATTATACAAGCACCGCCTTTTAATGCATTAACTATGTCTGCCATAAATGCTGTTCCTGTAATAATATAAGATGGCCCTGACACTTTAATATTGAAACCGCCATGGGATACTCCATCGAACTCTGCAAGAGAACGAAGCAAACCGGCACCTCCTCCATCACCGAGTTCTGCAGCAATGATGCCTACCACATTGCTACCATGATTGGATTCTATAGAAGTTGAAGTACCACGGTCCGGCGCATAAAGAGCAATACCACCAGATCGCCTGCTGGGTCCTGCAGCATATTCCGAATAATCATCAAGATTAAAATGTACACCTGACTCAATCACTCCAATGGATCTGAAATATGGACGAATATGATCGTATTTTATTGGGTGAACGTTTTCGACGTAACGATCTGCCCCTTCCTTAACTCTATTAGAGGCTCGCTGGCCAAGCAGGCCTAAATCAAGAGTCCAATCGATTAAATATGATTCATCTTTATCAAGTTTAAGAACCACCTCCATTGTAGCATCTTTTATATCATCACGTGCTATTAGACGATCAAGAGCAGCCTGTATCTCATCCAGGGAAGCTGTAGGCAGGCGTAGTTGGCGGGCACGCAAAGGATCTATACGACCGACAACTGCACCACCTTCAATTATAGCTGCGTCATTTGCTACTAAATCCAGATCATAGCCATCGGCTATAAAAATCATTAATAAATTGACTGCCACCTGAGTGCCACATTCAGCGATGACTAAATCTTCCAGCTCAGGCGAAATTACAGATACCGAGTCTGACACCGTGAACCGAAGCATATTGCTCACCATGTCACCTGCCCTCAAATATAAATTAACGTCTCCAGAAAGATCATAGGGTAACTGAAAGGTTAAACGATTATCAGAAATGATATTCGGCATTACACTCTGACCGCCGATCATAACGATCAAGTCATTTTTATCTCCTTGGAAATTCAGATTTACCAGAGCACCAGGGCCAGCAGATCCTGGGTTTGTTCCTAGTATTCTGGGTGGGTCAGGAACACCAAATTGAAACACCGACAAATGAATTTTTCCACCAGGTTTACCACGCAATTCAACAGCTAACTCATTATCTCCTTCATTAAGAGTTATTTCAGCCTCTAAGTAACTTACATTTTGATTAAAATTTGAAGAATCAAATATAACAACTCCGTTTACGCTAATCCTAAAACAAGCGTGATTAAAATATAGACAAGTAAAGAAAAAGCTGGGATTCTCCATCATTGTAGTGTATACGCATATTGGTAGTAAAAAATATGACTACAAAAAAAGGAGACTTTC
>SLNJ01000104.1 GCA_007133065.1 Opitutales bacterium | reverse complement strand
TTCGGGCTGAATGAAAAACCCTTTCAAATTCTTTCCGACCCGGCATATCTTTTCATGAGCAAAACCCATGAAAGTGCCTATACTTATCTTGAATACGGTATTCGTGAAAATAAAGGCTTTGTCGTAATAACCGGTGAAATAGGTTCCGGCAAAACAACATTAATAAACTATCTTCTGGAAAAAATCGAAGGGAATTTTCAAACCGCACTGATCAACAACACCCTGATAAGACCTGGTAATTTGATTAAAATGCTCTGCCAGGATTTTGAAATAGAGACCCGGGGGTTGGATGATTCAGAATTGCTGACTGCTTTTTACCAATTTCTCATTATGCAGTATAGTGAAAGAAAACGGGTTATCCTGATTATCGATGAAGCTCAGAATCTCAGCATGGATGCTCTTGAGGAAATCCGAATGCTTTCCAATTTCGAATTGGATAAACAGCATCTTTTTCAGGTTATTTTGGTGGGACAACCCCAACTGAGATTTAAATTGCGGCAAAAAGCTATAGAACAACTTGCTCAAAGGGTTTCCGTTCATTACCACATCAGCGGACTTAAAGAAGATGAGGTTAATGAATATATCCAATACCGTCTTCAAATCGCCGGTGCAAAAAACCTCGATATTTTTTCAAATGAAGCACTGGAATCTATCTACATCTTTTCCAGGGGCATTCCCAGGCTCATTAATATTTTGTGTGATACCGCCCTCGTTTATGCTTTTGCTGATGGCCTAAAGCAGGTCAACCGTGAAATTATCGAATCCATTATCCGGGAAAGAGAACTTGGAGGCTTTGATGATTTTGATACAGGACATGAGACTGAAAAGTCTCCTTCCGAATCTGACAAGCTATATTCGACTCCATACGCAAACCCTAATTTGACCATTGAACAGAAAGTCGATTGGTTTGAAAATCGTCTCGAACAAATTGAAAAAAAGATAAGCCTTTTAACCAGCGAACGAGACACTCGTGACGGTTTAATACTTGAATTGTTTAAACTGCTGCAAAAAAACATAGAAGGCCGTTATCGTTTTATTGACAAACTTTTATCTACAGAAAAACACAAAAGAATGGTGAAATAAATCATATGCAATTGTCCCATAATAAACGACCAACCACCGATCCTCCTAAAGCCGATGATATTATTGCCGATGACCTGAAATATATCAACAGCCATCTGACTGGTGAATTCGCCCGCATGGCAGGAAAACAGATACTGATTACCGGTGGGGCAGGATTTTTGGGATATTACCTGATCCAATCGCTGTTACACTGGAACTGCACTGTAAATGCTGCCCAACAAATCCATGTGACCGTGTATGACAATTACATCCGAGGGGTTCCAAAGTGGCTCAGCACCCTTGCAACAAACCCGGCTCTTCATCTCGTTCGCCACGACATCACCACCCCGTTGCCTGAATCCATGCCCTCTTTTTCCTATATTATCCATGCTGCATCCATTGCTTCGCCCACCTATTACCGGAAGTACCCCATTGAGACCATGGATGCGAACGTTAATGGGCTGCGGCTGCTGCTGGACTATGCATGCCGTCAGAAGATGCAAGGCCGGCCATTGGAGGGTTTTCTCTACTACTCCACCAGTGAAATTTATGGTGATCCCACACCGGATGCCATTCCCACCCCCGAAACTTATCGTGGAAACGTTTCGTGCACCGGGCCCCGTGCTTGCTATGATGAATCCAAACGTTACGGAGAAGCTCTCTGCGTGAATTTTGCGCATCAGCACGGTCTTCCCGTTAAGGTCGCCCGGCCTTTTAACAATTACGGCCCTGGACTGAAGATTACCGACAAAAGAGTGCTGCCTGATTTTGCCCGGGATATATTTGCCGGGCGTGACATCACAATGCACTCGGATGGTTCTCCAACGCGCACCTTCTGCTACATCGCCGATGCTATTGTCGGCTATTACAAAATACTGGTCGGGGGGAAACCCGGAGAGGCCTACAACATAGGGGTGGAAAAACCTGAAATATCCATGGCCCATCTGGCGGAAAAGGTGATCGGCATCGCCCGCCGGCTTTTTGATTACCAGGGGGAGGTGCGGTATCTCGCCAGCCCCGAAGCCGACTACCTGGTCGACAATCCCAACCGCCGCTGCCCTTTGATTACCAAAGCACTTCAGGAGTTGGGGTATGACCCGGGAATTTCATTGGAGGAAGGGTTGCGCAAATCCCTGATCTGGTATAGTCAAAATCTTGAGGCGGAGGAGGCCTGATGAATATCTCGGTTATAGGTACAGGCTATGTCGGTCTGGTTTCTGGTGTATGCCTTGCGGAAAAAGGGCATCGCGTTGTCTGTGTCGATATTGACCCCCACAAAGTAGCCCAAACCAACCAGGGCATACCGGTTATTTTTGAAAACGGGCTGGAGGCACTTTTAAAGAAGAACATTTCCTCCCGCTTCAACGCAACCACAGATTTTGAGCGTGCGATTCTGGAAACCGACCTCTCCATCATCGCAGTCGGCACGCCTTTCGACGGTGATCAGATCGATCTGAGCTATATTCAGGAGGTCTCCCGCCAGATCGGAGAAACCCTGCGGAAAAAGCATGCCTACCATGTGGTAGTGGTAAAAAGTACTGTTGTTCCCGGTACAACCGAAGGCGTCGTTCTGCCGATTATCGAACAGGCCTCCGGCAAAAAAGCGGGGTCCGATTTCGGACTCGGTATGAACCCGGAGTTTCTGAGAGAAGGAATGGCTGTTGAGGATTTTATGAATCCGGACCGCATAGTTTTAGGCGGTGTGGATGAACGCACACTGGATCGGCTCCAGGAACTTTACCGTGTTTTTGAAGGAGTAGACATAGTCCGGACCACTCCTAAAACGGCTGAGATGATCAAATATACGGCTAACGCCGTTTTGGCCACCATGATCTCTTTTTCAAATGAAATCGGAAATCTTTGCGCAGCCCTGGGCGGTATCGATGTGGTAGATGTCATGAAAGGGGTCCACCTGGACAAGCGGCTTTGCCCCATTATGCCGGACGGTCAGCGAATCATTCCCCAGTTCACTACCTACCTGGAGGCCGGATGCGGATTTGGCGGAAGCTGCTTTCCCAAAGATGTCAAAGCCCTCATCGCCCATGGCAAAAAGGCCGGTCACCCCATGTCCCTTCTTGAATCAGTGATTCGGGTCAATGAAAATCAACCTCAGCAGGTGCTCAACATTCTTAAGGACCATCTGCCCGATTTAAAGGGCCGCCGCCTGGCCGTGCTGGGCCTTGCCTTCAAACCCGAAACGGATGATATGCGAGAATCTCCCGCCATTCCGATTATCACCCAACTTTTGTCAGCCGGAGCCAATATTCAGGCATTCGATCCCGTGGCACAGGATGAGGCAAAAAAGCTTTTTGGTGACAATTGCATCACCTATTGCGAAACCCTCTCTCATGCTATCGCGGGTGTGGATGCAGTTATTTTATTAACACGCTGGGAGGAGTTTCGCAAACTTCCGGATCTTCTGAATAAAAACGATGTTCCGCTAATTCTGATTGATGGCCGCCGCATGCTCGATAAGCAGCATTTTGCAAGGTATGCCGGAATCGGAATGTGAGGATTTGATGAGACCAGCGTGATGAAACCATAACAATGCAGGGGCGGGTTCCAAACCCGCCTTCCAGGTTTCAAATCAGGCCCTGGCTGGGGTGATGAAAATCACCCATTTTTGGGATCTGTTTTATCATCTCGAATCTGTTCCGCATATTATGTGCCAGAGAATTTGGTGTCAGGTGTCAGGTTTCAGGTGTCAGGTTTCGGGTGTCAGGATATGGAGAATACAAATTGCAGATAACCGAAACTCAAAAACTGACACCTGACACCTGAAATCCGATATCTAAGGACTATGCAATGGAACAAAACCCAGAGGGTTTTTCAGGCCAATTTTGTGACGATTTTCATCACCCCAGGCCATTGCCAAAACCTGAACGTTTAACATTGGATTCAATTAACAGCATGTTTGTCCAAAAACAGGACCAATTGGCCGTTTAGGGACGTGTGCTGAGGAGAAACGAAAATGATCATTGTCGATACCGCATTACAAAAACGCTATGAACAGGGAAATCCTGTTCGCACGGCAATCATCGGTGCCGGATATA
>SLNJ01000142.1 GCA_007133065.1 Opitutales bacterium | reverse complement strand
TCGCCTTGGTCAATTTGATCCTTCACCTCGGCTCTACGAGCCGGAGGCAGCGCCCGCAACGGCGCGCAGCGCCCGCAACTCGCGCGCAGCGCCCGCAACGGCGCGAAGCGCCCGCAACGGCGCGCCTCTCCGAGCCGTAGGTGTCGCCTTGGTCAATTTGATCCTTCACCTCGGCTCTACGAGCCGGAGGCAGCGCCCGCAACGGCGCGAAGCGCCCGCAACAGCGCGCAGCGCCCGCAACGGCGCGAAGCGCCCGCAACGGCGCGCAGCACCCGCAACTCGCGCGCAGCGCCCGCAACTCGCGCGCAGCGCCCGCAACTCGCGCGCAGCGCCCGCAACTCGCGCGCAGCGCGCCAGCGCCTCAGGCGTCCGAGTCTGTCGTCTGCGGTTGAGCGGGGTCCGGGCGACACCACCGGAAACGGGCGTTTGCCGGGTCGGCGACTTTGGAGTCGCGTGTTATACCGGTCTCCTCATTGGCGGCGAGCCGGTGGAGGAGCTTGAAAATGGTCTCGGCTTCGTCGGGGGCGTCGAGTGCATCGGCGAGGGCGCCGGCGCCCCATGATTCCTCCGGGTGCTCGTTCAGGTGTTCGACGATCCGGCGTTTGAGTTGGAGGATGGCAGTGGCAGCCTTTTTTCCAGCTTCCACACCCGGCTGGTGATAGGCGTTGATGTTCACGAGCGAAGCGTAGAACCCAACGGTCCGCTCGTAGAGGGCGATGAGGGCGCCCACCGACCGCGCGGAAACGTCCGGAATGGTGATGGTCAATGACGGCCGCTCCTTCTCGGTAAGAGCCCGCTGGGTACCGAGCAGGAATGCCTGCAGGAAATCGCCGCTCGTCGCACCGTCGTCCACGGTAAGGGAGGGGCCCTTGCGATCGCGGAGGACCTCGAGAAAGGTGACGAAAAAATTGGGAATTCCCTCCCGCAGT
Source organism: Opitutales bacterium (assembly GCA_007133065.1). Lineage (GTDB taxonomy): Bacteria > Verrucomicrobiota > Verrucomicrobiia > Opitutales > Oceanipulchritudinaceae > SLNJ01. Next base: position 3,209 of record SLNJ01000142.1, on the reverse strand, counting down.
TGCTGGACGTAGGCGTGCTGGTCGGTGGAGCCCTTGTTCCCATAAACCGCGATCCCCTGGTGCACGCGGTTGCCCTCCATGTCCAATTCCTTGCCGAGCGATTCCATGACGAGTTGCTGCAGGTACCGGGAGAAAAGCGCGAGCCGGTCTTTGTAGGGGAGAATGACCATGTCCTTCTCCCCCCGGCCTCCGGTGGCGTGATGCCACATCAGAGCAAGAATGGCAGCGGGATTGCAGCGTACGCGATCGTCACGGGTCAGCGCATCCATCTGCGCCGCCCCGCTGAGAAAGCGATCGATGTCGATTCCTTGCAGCGCCGCCGGGAGCAAACCGACCGCGCCGGTCACGCTGGTGCGGCCGCCGACCCAATCCCACATCGGAAAACGCGCGAGCCATCCCTCGTCGCGCGCCAGCCGGTCCAGCGCGGAGTCCTCTCCCGTGATCGCCACCGCATGCTCCGCGAATGAAAAACCGGCATCCTCCCAGATCCGGCGGGCCTCGAGCATCCCATTCCTGGTTTCCGGGGTGCCGCCGCTCTTCGAGACGACGAGAATCAAGGTCTCGTTCAGACGACCGGAGAGGCCCCGGAGGATGCGGTCGAACCCGTCCGGATCGGTGTTGTCGCAGAAATGCAGCCGCAGCCGGTCGCCGTTCCCTCCCAGCGCATCCGCGAGGAACTGGGGGCCAAGCGCCGAACCTCCGATCCCGATGATCAACAGATCCGAGAAACAGGCGCCCGCCTCCCCGGACGGCTTTCCCGCCGCTTCGGTTTTATCCCGGTCGGATGAATCCTGCGGCGTGAACCCGACCGATTTCCCCCAGCGCGGGCCGATTTCTCCGGAGTGGATCTTCGTGACGAACGATCCGATTCGAGCCCAGCAATCCTTGATCTGCTTTGTGATCTCCGGCGACGGGGCGGTGTCCGGGTTGCGGAGCCAGTAGTGCCCAACCATCCGCTCCTCGTCCGGGTTGGCGATCGCTCCGGTTTCGAGCGTCCGCATCGCACGGAAAGCATGCGCCATCGGCTCTTCCATCTCATCGAAATACGACTCCGATACCCCCATGCGACTCCAATCGAGCGCGATATTGAGTGGAGGCAGGGCGAGATAGGCTTGTTGAAACGATTTCCAGGACATCGGATGGGACATGGTGAAACGTTGTAATGCGGAAATACTGAAATGCAGCAGGGTTCCGTCAATGCCGCATCACCGGATAGGCGTCGGTCTCCTCGTCGGGGCGGCTGTCGGGGAGCAGGGCTGCGATGGCGTCAAGGAAGTCGTTGACGTCGGACTCGGTGGTATCCCACGAGCACATGAGACGGGCGCCGCCGGCGGCGGGGAAGTCGTAGAAGAACCAGCCGGCGGCTTGGAGACCGGACATCGTGCTCGGGGGAAGGCGGACGAAGACGACGTTCGCCTCCCGCGGGTGGACGATCGTCACGTACGGCCAGCGCTCAGCCAGGCGGCGCAGCCCGCTTTCGAGCTGTGCGGCGCGCGTGTTGGCGTTGCGGGCGTGCCTCAGCCACGCGCCGTTCTCGAGCACCCCGACCCACGGAGCGGCCAGGAACCGCGCCTTCGAGGCCAGCTGGCCGGCCTGTTTGATCCGCGATTCAAACTCGTCCGCCAGCTCGCCGTTGAAGAAGAGCACCGCCTCGCCGGCGGGCAGCCCGTTCTTTGTTCCACCGAGACAGAGGACGTCGACCCCGGCATCGGCGCTGAGCTCGCGCGGGGGGGATTCGAGTGTGGCGACCGCGTTGGCGAACCGGGCGCCGTCTATATGCACCGCCATCCGGGCCGTCCGCGCCGCCGCGGCCAGGGCACGGACCTCTTCCGCGGTGTAGACCGTCCCCATCTCGGTCGCCTGTGTGAGACTGACGGCGCGCGCCCGCGGAAAATGTACATCCCGCCGCCGTTCCGCGGCTTCGGTCACGGCCGCCGGCTCCAGCTTGCCGTGCGCCCCGTCGACCCGGACGACTTTTGCGCCGCCGGTGAAGAACTCCGGTGCTCCGCACTCGTCAACCTCGATGTGAGCGAGTTCGTGAGCGAGGATCGCATGGTGGCTCCGCACGCAGGCGCCCAGAGCGAGCGCGTTGGCCGCTGTGCCGGTGAACGTGAAGTAGACCCGGCAATCGGTTTCAAACGTCTCCCGGAGCAGCGCGACCGCCCGTTCCGTCCACGGATCGGCCCCGTAGGCGGGGGTGTGCCCCCGGTTGGCTTCGGCGAGCGCCTCCCACGCCTCCGGACAGACCCCGGAAGCGTTGTCACTCGCAAACGATCGTGGACGCGTGGACATCGTGTGCACCAGACAATGCGATTCCAACTGCGATGTCGAGCATCACCTCTGCGGCGGAGGCCGGAGGAGGGAGGCAGAGCGGCGGCCTCCGGCTCGGAGAGCCGAGACTCGAGATCAAATTGACCAGGCGAGACCTACCCTCCGGCTCGCAGCGCCTCCGGCCTGCAAGCCTACGGGCTGGAGGCGGCTCGGAGAGCCTCCGGCTCGGAGAGAAATGCTGAAAAACTGAAATGCTGAAAAGCCGGATTGCGACTTGGTGCGCTTCCAGAATTTCAGATGAAGCGTCCTTACCCCTATGGTGCTCGGTTAAGCGCGAAATCGAAATCGCTATCGGTATCGGTATCGAAGTGGTTGATTAGCAAAACGATTGTTTCGATTTGGAGACCCGGTTGGCTGATGTCGCCTTCGGCTCGGTACGATTTCGATACCGATCATGACATGGTACCTTACCCGAGCGCCATTCGCGTCCATATTCGACGCGGGTAGCCCGCCCGCCGACGCGTCAGCGACCGCGGTGAGGCAGGCCTTCAGCCTGCGGCCGACGGGTGGGCCGTAACCCCGGGCGTTGCCCGGGGCTACGGTGTTGCCGCACCTTCGGCGCTCAACGGCGCCAGAGGCGCCTATCGCAAGCGCTTCGGTCCCTTCAGATCGTCGTTACGCATGCAACCCTGGAGGGACAGCGTCCTCGCCTGTCCGTGTTGCAATCGGGTGTACAACCTCCGGATCCCCCGTTTAGCAGTCCGACTGTCCGACCGTCCGACCGTCCGACTGTCTGACTGTCTGACTGTCCGACTGTCTGACTGTCTGACTGTCCGACCGTCCGACCCTCCAGAGGTGGTCAATACGCATGCAATCCTGGAGGGACAGCGTCCTCGCCTGTCCGTTTTGCAATCGGGTGTACAACCTCCGGATCCTTC
>SLNJ01000002.1 GCA_007133065.1 Opitutales bacterium | reverse complement strand
TGCAGCCATTCGCAAGCTCTCCAGATGCCAGGATGCGCCCATCGGGTCCTGATTTGGACTGATCGAGTGCGGCGCTTCATCAACAGGATTGCCATCGCGAGCGCAATAACATTCAATCCGACGCCATGGGTTCGCCTGAAATAGGCTGAAATCCCAGTCACTTCCGGTGCGATGAAACCCAGGGAACCTGAACCCAGTGGCATCGTGTTTGTTGCATCCTCAGCGAACCGCAAGCCTGATAACATATCTCGCGCAACGCCATCGGTTTCCGAACGTATCTGCGAAAGGTGGTGCCCGGTCTGGACGCCCCGCAAACTGAGAGCCATGCCAATAAGCGCCCAGCGAGGGACCCCAGTTTTCAGGATCTAAACAGCTTTTTGTTTTCCGCTGCCACTCTGACGCTTGCCCGTTCCACCGCGGCCGGAGCCGTTGACCGGATGGCGCGGGCGGGGGTTGTGCGAGTCAGAGGGTGTGTGGACGCCTCCGGGCGATGGTAACGCCGCGGGTGAGCGGGCCCGCGCCATCCTCGGGGCTACATGCCGGGTGTTCCTCCCTGCGGACTTCAGGCACGCACCCCATGTGCCGATTTCGGGCACGGCGTTCCATTGGCCGGTTGGAAATGGCGGAACCGATAGACAGGCCCAAGGGGTCGATTGGCAGGCGAGAAGACGGTTCGCCCCGATTTTTTAACATCCTGCTGATGGCATAATTATAGTTTTTAATGCTAATTAGTATGGCTGGTAATTATTGAATTCTATTGCGATGCCGGCATGCGTTAGATAGATTGATTGTCGATTTGCCCCATACGTTGACGAACATCATAAGGGAGCGTCAAAGATATGATGGAAATGAGACATATATGCTCCGGGATCCTTGCGTTCCTGGCGCTGTCTATCGGACCGCAGTTGGCGAACCTGTATGCCGAATCTGAAATCGATCTCTCGGGCTCCTGGCACGGATACATGACCGGCAACAGTCTCCACGGCCCGGGCCCGGAACTCAGCCAATTCGACACCGGATTCACCATGCGGTTGCATGATGTCGAGTTCGAGCAGAAGACGGCATTCGGAAATCGTTCCAGTTACAATATGACCGCTCTTGCCATTGTGCATTATGACGAGACCGTTTGGAGTGGGGCGGAATGTGATATCACCGTGGATTTGAAACAAGACACGGTAGTGGGTCGGATTGACGGCGGCGGCCGGACCGACCTCCAGAAGATCACACCGAAATTCAAGGAGGTGGAACCGGACGGCACATACACGATAATCTGTCCGGAAGGTTCGCAAACATGGCCCTTGTATGAGGGGAATTTTACGTTCGAACTGGTACCGTCGACGCATTCTCCGTATGACATTTATTGGGAGGTAGACGCCAGCGGTGACACGCTGTATCTGAAGAGGTTTGACGAGGACATACGATTGGGCGTGCATGTGAAGACGTGGGACATTGAGGGCGTGCTTCACCGGGTCAACGACGAGAGCTATAGCTTCCCCGAGGATGTTGAACCTGGAGAGGAAATCGAGACGGATGAACACACCCGCAAGACAATTGACATTCCGGAGGTGGCGGAGGTGACGGCGAGTCCGGATTCAGAGTTTTCAGTGGACTCTGATCCCGAGCAGAAGGCAACGTGTATAGAGCATTTTCGGGGCAAGTTGCTGCACAAGGTGCGAGCGTTGGATCCGGATCGCACGTACGAGGTTCAGGCGCCTCAGGCTGTCTTTGGTGTTCGAGGGACGGAGTTTTTGACGATCGTTGAGGAGGGGTGGACGCTCGTGGGTGTGGTCGATGGTTCCGTGGAGGTCATGGACCCGGAAAGAACGCAATCCTTGACGCTCCAGGGCGGTGAAATGGTTGTAATCGAGGATGGTGCGTTCCCGACCGCCGTGCTCGATTTTCCGGTCCCGGACGATGCCTCGCCATGGCCGGTGTTCTCAGACTGCGACGCAACGTTCGACCTGGGAGGCGGCTGGCTCTGGAACGCATTCGGCTACCTTTACGCTGAGTTCTACCCATACGTCTACTCCTTCGGTTTGAGGGATTGGATCTATATCATCGGGGAAAGCGAGGAGGCGTACTACTTCTGGGCGCACTCTGAAGGCTACTGGGGGTTTACCGGCGCGGACCACCACCCGCTTTACTACGCACTCACCGGCGAGGATGCCGGCAGTTGGGTCGAGGTCGGCGCCGATTGAACCAGCGAGCAGAGGGGATCTCGTACGATGTATCCCTGCGGTGGCGGCGGGAGACGCATGCCGGGAATCGCTGAGTTCACCGGCCCGACGGCCGCATCATCCCCGTCCCCGGTAACCCGATCCGCCTCTTGCGGAGCGAAAAACCGAGGAATGGTGGGAGAACTGGGACTTGAACCCAGGACCTCATGCGTGTGAAGCATGCGCTCTAGCCAGCTGAGCTATTCCCCCGTCGGTGAGAAGGGAGGCAGATTGAGCAATTGGATGGCCGGCGTCAACGCCGGATTGCATGAATGATGGCTCCCTCGCTTGGGTATTCCTGGGATGGAAGGGGCGACCCATCAATTCGGCCGCGCCGGACGAAGCGGTCCTGTTTTTTTCTTTCAACGCGCCGCGCCACGGCCTATTCTGAATTGAAGAATGCGTACGTTGAGCCATACCGGTGTTGTTATATTCGCTCTTTTCCTGATGGGCGCACCGGCCACTGTGGATGGGCAGGACCCGGTCCGGGTGAAGATTGCGAACCTTGAACAGGATGTTCGGGGGCTTTCGACGGAGGTGCGGCAATTGAGACTGGAGATTGAGGAACTGCGCCGGGAAAACGCCGCATTGCGCGCCAAGGTCGATGGCGGTGATACGGTAACGCGCGAGCAGCTCAACCGCGGGCTGCGCACGTTGCGCTCGGAACTGGAGCGCGAGCAGCGCGATCGCAACGAAGAAATCGTACAGCAGGTGACCCGCCAGATCGAGCGGCTCGCATCGCAGACGCAGGAGGCGATGGAAGCCATGGCCAAGTCGATTGAAGGACAGCCGCGCGCCGCTCCGACAATCGAGTTTAGCGATGACTACCCGAAAGAGGGAATTGCCTACACTGTGCAGCCCGGAGACACCCTGAGCGGGATCGCGGGTCGCTTTGGTGCGCGCGTTCAGGATATCCAGAATGCCAATCGAATCGGCGATCCGCGCCAGCTGCGTGCCGGCCAGAATATTTTTATCCCAATCCGCGACGAGAACAACAATTGACCCGAATCGATTCGGAATATCGTATGGCAGCAAGAAAACCACGCTTGGGACGCGGACTCGGCAGCCTGATTGCCGGGGGCGTCAGCGTTTCCGACAAACCTGCGACGCCGTCAAAGTCCGGCACCGTACCAGCCTCGAAGAAGACCGGGCGAACGGGTTCCCGGGAAGGGGAGCGAAAACCGAGCACCGCTGATGGGTCGTCGAAGGTGCAGGCGGCCGATCCGGTCGGCGACGGGCCGGACGGATATGTCGAGATCGCGATTGATCGGGTCCAGCCGAACCCCTATCAGCCCCGCAAGGATTTCTCGGAGGAGCGTATTCAGGAATTGGCGGAGAGCATTCGCGCGGAAGGGCTTCTGCAGCCGATCATCGTCCGTCCCTCGAAAGACGGGTACGAGATCGTTGCCGGCGAGCGCCGGTGGCGCGCGTGCCGGACGCTCCGGATCCGGCGGATTCCGGCCCGGGTGATCACCACGGCCGACGCTTCGGCCGCGGTGCTCGCATTGATCGAGAATCTTCAGCGCGAGAATCTCAACCCAATTGAGGAAGCGCACGGCTACGCCAGCCTGCTCCGCGATTTCGACCTGACCCAGGATGAGGTTGCGGGACGGGTGGGGAAGAGTCGATCGGGCGTTGCCAACGCCCTGCGGCTGTTGCAGTTGGACCCTGAGATTCAAGCGTTCATGGGGCGCGGCCTGATCTCGGTCGGGCATGCCAAGGTATTGCTCGGGCTCGAAGACTCGGAGCAACGCCTCTTGCTGGCGCGTCGCGTGATCGAGGACGGGCTCAGTGTTCGAGCGACTGAAACAATCGCCGAGCGGATGCGCAAGCCGTCGAGGTCCGCGCAGGAGAAGCGGGGCGCCGGGAGCGCGGAAACAACCGCGGTGCGGGATCTGGAAAAGCGAATCAGTTCCAGCCTGAACACCCCGGTGCAGCTAAAGCATACCCCGAAGCGCGGTCGTATGGTGATCTCCTACTTCGGAAACGAAGACCTGCAACGCATCCTGGACAAATTGGGAATCCGAATCTAGCGGCCGATTTGACTTGATGCCGTCTGGAAGGTTGAGCAGATTGTCCGTTTTCTCATCGGACAAGCGCTCCGCAACCACCTGAATTTACATGAGTACCATACTCCTTACACTGGGAACCTTCGTGCTGATCCTGGTCAGTCTCTTCCTAATGCTGGTCATCCTGATGCAGCGTGCGAGTAGCAGCGGTGGTCTCGGCGCCGCCTTCGGCGGCGGCGTGGCGGACTCGGCATTGGGTGCGGATGCCGGTAACATCCTGACCAAGGCGACCATCTGGGCAACGGTCGGATTTTTCTCTTTGGCTCTGGTCCTGTACCTCGGTTACATGGGCACGATGCGCCCGGCGCCCGAGCGGCCGGGCCTGTTGCCCGCAGGCGAAGAGCAGGAAGCGCTTCCGGTGCCCCAGACGCCCGAGGCACCGGAAGGGGTGCTTGAGGATTCCCCCGAGAGTTCGCCTCCGGAGGATGACGAAGGCGATCGCTGACTGTGCGAGGTTCCTCCTCCCGGGATCGGTGCGAATCGGGATCGGAGCGCCGAACGCGGGAACCTGGTCGTCCTCATCGTGTCGATGAATTGGCGTTCCACGTGTTCGCGTATTGCGCGAACCGCACCCTGCGATCATGACACACACCGTTCCCCATTCGAGCCCCATCTGTCGGTACCCTAGCCATCGAACCGAATCGCTGTGTTGCCGGCTGATTGTTTCCGCAATCCTCCTGCTCTTCCTTTGCGTGACCGCGCTCAACGCGCAACCGCGCAGTCGCGTGCCGCCGACCATCCCGGCACCCGGGCAACTGAACGAAGCAGAGGGCAAGGCTGTAATCCACGCGTTTCGCACGGCGCGGTACGAACATGATTACAGCTTTCACTTTGAATTGCGTCACTATCCGCGACGGGGATCGACTGTGCGTCGAGCCGGGCAGGCATGGGGTTCATGGAACCAGATCGGACCGGTCAATCGCATCCGCCTGTTCGATGAAACGGATGCTCTCGCTTTAGAGCTGATCGTACAGAACGGCCCCGCCGATGTAGGCGGGGTCTGGCGCGTCGCGCGTTCCGAAGGCAAGCATTGTCCGGAACGCATCGAAGGAGATGCGATACACGAAGCGTTGTTTCCCGGGATGGTGATCAGTCCCTTCGATCTGCAGATGCCGTTTGTCTACTGGGACGACTACGCCTACGAGGGGCCCGATCGCGTACGTGGTCGTCCCGTGCACCACTTCCTGCTCTACCCGCCGGAAGACGAAACAGGTCCGGACCGCGTCGCCGCGGTACGCATGACTCTCGACGCCGGATGGAATGCGATGTTGCGCGCGCAGTACCTTGATGAGGCGGGCGAAGTATTAAGAACGCTCCAAGTGCTGAGCGTTCGCCGGGTTGACCATGAATGGATCGCCCGCGCCATGGATGTGATCGATGAGCAATCCCGCGAGAAGACGCGATTGCGAATACAGGCCGCCCGGATGGATCTGCGACTCCCTCGCGATTTCTTCCAACCCGAAACCGTTCTCCCGGAGCAGCCCGGCCCGGAACGTGAGACGTTTCAGGAGTTCTAGCGAGGGTTTATGCAGCACGTTCCCCGTGCCGGGACCAAAGAGCCGGGCGTGTTCGATCGCGAAGCGGATTCGAACGGTCGCGTTGATGTTGTAGTCCGGCCGAACCCGGTAGGCGTGCAATGGACGAGCGAATACAGATTGCATGAGTGAGCCCCGGGACGCAGCCGAATGCTGTACCCTGATTTCCATGATCCCGACCTGTCCGCTCTCATGTATTCGTGCGTCGGCCCATCATTCCAGAATCGGTTGCATGGGTAAAAAACAAGGCGCACTTTTTTTGAAAAATAGTATTGCTGTTTTCATAACGTAACATACAATTTCGGCTGTAATGATGGCTGGTATCGAACCTAATGATACCTGAGAAAATTATTCAACCAAGACGATAATGGCTAACTCCCGAAAGCAAAGATCATCTCCGCTGACGTTTGACCTTCCGGAGGACCTTGAGGGTCAAATGCATGCATTCTGCGCGGGAAGCGGGATTGGAAGCCTGAGTGAAGCAATCCGCCTCGCGATTCAGCAGTACAATTTTGCGGCATACCAAAGTGTCCCGGTTGCGCGGAAACAGGTCTCCGTGCGTCTTCCGGCGACGGACCGCAAAACCTTGGAGCGATATTCCAGGGCTCAAGGCGTAAGCATTGGAGAGCTTCTCCGTGCCGCGTTGGAGGCTCTTCTGGAGAATCCGCCCAAGGGTATCCAAACCACAAACAAGAGAAAACCTATGCCAGCAAAGAAAACTGCGAGAAAAGCGACCAAGAAAAAAGCCGCAAAGAAGACCGCGGCCAAGAAGACTGTCCGCAAGGCGGCGAAGAAGTCTGTCGCAAAAAAGACTGCGGCCAAGAAGACTGCGCGTAAGGCTGTCAAGAAGAAGGCAGTGAAGAAAAAAGTCGCCAAGAAAGCTGTGAAGCGGAAGGCTCCAGCGAAGAAGGCGGCGCGCAAGGTTGCCCGCAAGAAGTCCGCTGTAAAGAAGACCGCGAAAAAGGCCGTTAAGAAAACGGCGAAAAAGAAGACAGCAACCAAGAAGAAGAGGTAGGCACGCCGGACCCCCGACCGGGGGTTTGGGTTTCGTACGACCCCTTGAAGAGCGCCCGCTTTGTTTTGACGAAGCGGGGAAGGGTAGGTCGCTCACGCTCGCATTCATTCAGTCGGGGAATACGTATCAGGATAATTCCGGTCTGATTCCCCGTACTCCTTGCGACCGTCCTGTTGACGGTTGCGACAGAACCGCGGAGCGAGGCAACTCCTCCGCGGTTTTCTCTTGATCCGGTGTATCAAATCGGCATCAAATCACCGCGTTAAGCGCACGGATTTCTTCAAAATTATGACGACGTATCAAGACTTGACGCCTCCTGAGGGAGGAAGAATCGAAATGGTGGACGGGCGATTGCAGGTCCCGGACCGTCCGGTATTGCCGTTTATCGAGGGCGACGGGATCGGTCCGGATATCTGGGCCGTGGCCCGACGTGTTTTTGACGCCGCCGTCGAGAAGGCGTACGGCGGCAAGCGTCAGATCGCCTGGTTTGAAGTCTATGCCGGGGAGAAAGCGTACAACCGTTACGGCGAATGGCTGCCCTCGGACACGCTCGCCGCGTTCCGGGAGTTCGGCGTTGGAATCAAGGGTCCGCTGACCACCCCGGTGGGCAAAGGGTTTCGCTCGTTGAACGTGGCGTTGCGGCAGGAACTGGACCTCTTTGTCTGCCAGCGTCCGGTACGGCACTTCCAGGGGGTGCATTCCCCGGTGAAGCGCCCGCAGGAGGTGGACATGGTGATCTTCCGGGAGAACACGGAAGACATTTACGCGGGGATCGAGTTCGAAAACGGGAGTGACGAAGTCGAGTTGTTGAAAAAACTGCTGCGCGAAAATTTCCCGCAACTGTATTCCAAGATCCGGTTTCCGGACAGCTGCGGGATTGGGCTCAAGCCGGTCTCGCAAGAGGGAACACGTCGCCTCGTCAAGGCTGCGATCGACTATGCGATTGAAGAGGGGCGTGAGAGTGTGACCCTGGTCCACAAGGGAAACATCATGAAGTTTACGGAAGGAGCGTTTCGCGACTGGGGGTACGCCGTCGCTCGCGACGAGTACGGCGCGGAGTTGATTGACGGCGGGCCGTGGTGCCGGTTGCCCAACGGAATCGTCATCAAGGACGTAATCGCCGACGCCTTTCTCCAGCAGATTCTGACGCGACCGGCCGAATACGACGTGGTTGCGACGATGAATCTCAACGGCGACTATATCTCCGATGCCCTGGCTGCACAGGTCGGCGGTATCGGAATCGCCGCCGGCGGGAATATCAATTACGAATCCGGGACGGCCGTATTCGAGGCGACACACGGTACGGCTCCGAAATACGCGGGTCAGGACAAGGTCAATCCTGGGTCGGTGGTCTTGTCGGGCGAAATGATGTTCCGTTTTCTAGGATGGAAGGAAGCCGCGGACCGGATCATCGCCGGTGTAGAGGGGGCCATCGGCAAAGGCGAGGTCACCTACGACCTCGCGCGCCTGATCGACGGTTCGCGCGAGGTGAAGTGCTCGCAGTTCGGGGAGGCGATGATCGCAGCCATGTAGGTCCCGCTTCGCTGCGCGCGGGCCAGTTCGCAGGCGGAGGATGGCAGGGGACGGAGGATTAGAGCCGCGGGATGGTCAGGCCTCCGTCGACCATGATAACTTGACCGGTTGAGTAGGGGAAATCGCCGCGCGCGAGCGCGGCGACGGCTTTACCGGTGTCTTCCGGCTCTCCCCAACGCTTTTGCACGCACAGGCCTTCGGCGATCAGCCGGTCGTATTTCTCCTGGACGGCTGCGGTCATGTCGGTGCGTGTGATTCCAGGCCGAACCTCGTACACCGGGATGTCGAATTCACCGAGCCGGGCCGCGAAGAGCTGTGTCACCATACTCATTCCGGCTTTCGCAATGCAGTATTCGCCACGGTTGACGGAGACGATTGTCGCGGAGATCGACGAGATGTTTACGATCGCGCAGGATCGTTCCGAATTCTCCTGTTTCTGTTGTTTCATCCAGTTTGCGGCCGCCTGGGAGAGAAAAAATGCTCCCTTGAGGTTGGCGCCGAGAACATAGTCGAAGCTTTCCTCGGTCGTCTCGAGAACATCGAGGCGTTGTTTGGGAGCGACTCCGGCGTTGTTGACCAGCAGGTCGAGACGTCCGAAGTGATCGCGGATCGCCTCCAGGATGCTTGTTCTCGTGCTTCTGTCTCCGACATCCCCGCGGCAGTAACGCACATCGGCGCCACGGTCGCGCAAGGCGTCGAGCGTCGAGCGCACATCGTCTTCCGGGCGTATCCCTCCGATAGCCAGGTTATAGCCCTCGCCGGCCAGTGCCTTGGCGATGCCGAGTCCGATTCCCCGGGTTCCCCCGGTGACCAATGCGACCGGGCGTGCGGTGGAGGATGAGGTATTCATGATTCAATACGGTTTGTTGATGTCGGATGTGCCGGGTCAGCTCAATTCAGGAACGTCCAGCCAGCGGCGCTTCTCCCAGCTCTCGATGCCGAGTTCGGCGAGTTGCACGCCTTTGGCGCCTTCGAGCAGGGTCCACGGAAACGGTTCGTCTTTGACGATGTGCTTTAGAAACAGCTCCCACTGCACCTTGAATGCGTTGTCATACGATTCCTGCTCTGGTACGTCGGCCCAGCCGTCGAAGAAGTCGATCGGTTGAGCCACGTCCGGATTCCATACGGGCTTCGGCGTTGCCCCGTAGGGCTGGATCCGGCAGTCGCGGAGACCGGCGACGGCCGACCCGTGGGTGCCGTCGACCTGCAGGGTGAGCAGATCGTCGCGGCGCACGCGGACAGCCCATGACGAGTTGAAGTGAGCGATGACGTCGTTCTCCAGTTCGAAGGTTGCGTAAGCGGAGTCGTCGGCGGTGCAATTGTAAGGCTGTCCCGCTTCGTCGATGCGTTCGTGGATGTGTGTTGCGCCGAGGCAGGAGAGCGCCTTCACGGACCCGAAGAGGTTGTCGAGGACATAGCGCCAGTGGCAGAGCATGTCGACGATGATGCCGCCGTCGTCCTCCTTGCGATAGTTCCAGGAGGGACGCTGGGCGGGGATGGTGTCTCCTTCAAAAACCCAGTACCCAAATTCGCCGCGCACAGAGAGGATCCGTCCGAAAAACCCCTTCTGCATGAGGCGTTTCAGCTTGAGCATGCCGGGAAGCCAGAGCTTGTCCTGAACGACACCGTTTTTGATACCGTTTTGGGTGCAGATGCGGTAGAGCTCCAGAGCGGTGTCGGTATCGGTGGCAGTCGGTTTCTCGCAATAGACGCTCTTTCCGGCCGCAACGGCCTTTCGCACGCCATCGGCGCGCCGACCGGTGGTCTGGGCGTCGAAGTAGAGGTCATACTTGGAGTCGCCGAGTACAGAGTCGAGATCCGTGGTATATTTTTCTACACCGCTGAGCTTCACAAGATCCTGGAGCTTGTTCTCATTGCGTCCGACGAGGACCGGATCGGGAAGAATCCGTTCGTCGGGGCCGAGGTGGATGCCGCCTTGTTTGATAATCTCAACGATCGAGCGCATGAGATGCTGGTTGGTGCCCATACGGCCGGTCACGCCGTTCATGATAATGCCTACACTGTGCGTTTTCATAAGTTTGGATAGTGGGTTTTTGTGAGCTGGAAAGCTACGGTCGGAGTTTTCGCGTTCCTTCACGGCGCTTCAGACGCGATCAGCTGTGCTGTAGATAGGCTTCTGTGATGTTGTTCAGAAATTCGTGTTGGTCGCCCTCCCAGTAGGATTTCGAAAATATTTCGACCTCGTGGTGACCGGAGAACCCGGCCGCCTCCACCCACTCACGGATCCGGCGCAGCGGGATGCATCCCTCGCCCATCAGTCCGCGGTCGAGCAGGAGGTCGGTCGTCGGAGTTTTCCAGTCGCATATATGGTATGCCAGGAGGTTGCCGTGCCGGCCGCAGCGGGCGATTTCGGTTTCGAGGTCGGGGTCCCACCAGAGGTGGTAGACGTCGACCGCAATGCCCACCGACGAGCTGTCAATCGCTTCGGCCATGTCGTTGGCCTGCCCGAGCGTATTGATAGCGGAGCGATTGTCGGCGTACATCGGATGGAGCGGTTCGATGGCGAGCCGGACTCCTGCGGCTTCGGCATCGGGAAGGATCGCTTCGATGCCATCCCGTATCTGTGTCCGGCTCTGTTCCAGTGGCTGCCCGGGAACAGCGCCGCAGACGAGTACGATCAGCGGGGCTTCGAGGTCATGGGCGATTTCGATGATCCGTCGGTTGTCCGTCAGCGAGTCCTCGCGTTCAGCCTTGGCGGCGCCGGGAAAGAATCCGCCACGGCAGAGCGATATGATCTCCAGGCCGGAGTCCCTCAGGAGCTGTCCGGAGGCGGTGATGTCGCGACCCTCAAGTGCGTCCCGCCAGACCGTGATCCCCGAAACACCGGCGTTCGAATAGGCTTGCGCCGCCTCTTCGAGAGACCATGGTTTGGTCGTGACGGTGTGGATACAGAGTCGGGAGGTATCCCGGAGCGGTGCCGCCGTCATTGAACTCCTCCAAAGAATGTGTAGTAGGGCTCGCCGCGGGCGATGCGCTGTACAAGGAGGGCCGCCTCGCGGATATGGTAGTCGCCCCACATGCTCGACTCCCCGCATGGGATCTTTTGTCCGTCGGGGATATAATCCCATCCGTTCGGGCGATGGTAGATCGAGTGAAGCAGTAATCCCTGGTGCTTCGGATCTTCACTGAGGTACGGTTCCTGAAGCAGAGTTTGGAGCGTGGTGAGTCCCGCCTGGAAGTAGCGTTTTCCATCCGCCGTGTCGACGCCGAGCAGTTGGCCGAGGCGGAGCAATCCCTGGGCGCCGATCGCGGCGGCCGATCCATCGACCGGTTCCCAGTCATTGTAGGGATCGGAGGGACGGCTTAGATAATCGCCGAGATTGTGCAAACCGGGAGCGCCGGTGTCCCAGTAGGGAATCCCGTCAGTCGCCGTATTCTCGATGTAGAAGTCACAGGTTGCCCGGGCCGCCTTGAGGAATTCCGCTTCGATGGCATCCAGGTCGATGATTGCGGCGCGTTGGTCTTCCGGAAGGGCCTTCAGGTATTCGAGGAACTCGGGAAACCCGCACATCGCCCATGAGAGACCGCGGGTCCAGGTTGTGAATCCGGAGAATCCCTGCTGGCTGTTGGGGCAGCGGTAGGCGCCGTCGTTGGTGTTGAAGATGCTCTCGTGAGCAGTCCGACCCCACGCGTCGTAGGAATCGCGTCCCTCGCCGTAGTACACGGACCAGCGGGCGGTTGACCGGGCGTGTGCAATCGCGCGGTCGAGGAGCGAAATCGGGCGGTCGTTTTCGCCCATGAGCGGGTGTCCGAGCCGGTGACCGACCGTGAGCGCCCGGCATGAGCGGATCGTGTCGACGAAGAGCGAGTGCGGACCGTTGAAGGAGTGGATGAATCCGCCGCCTTCCGGGAGGGTGGTCCACCGCGACGCCTGAACCGCCCCGGAGACCTTCAGGGCGATCTCGTAGAACCGGCGTTCCCACGCATCATCGGTGATACGCCCCTCTTTCATGAGGCGGAGGAGGTTGCCGTAGGTGCTCACGTTGTTGAAGCCGTGATCGTGGACGCCAATATGGCTGACGTGCGGTGCCATGTGGTTCACGGTATCATCACGTCCGCTCCGCAGAAACGCCTCCTCGCCCGTGGCATCGAACTGGAGGATGGCGGCGCCATATTGAAATCCCTGCGTCCACTCGGTCCATCCCCGCGTGGTATAGCGGCCCTGAATCGTGTAGACGGGCGAACCCTGAGCCGTATTGTACTCGTTTTCGAGCGAGCGGATTTTCGTGGCGGAGCAATCCCAGAAGTGCGTGAGAAGGGACTCGAGATCCTTCGGTTGGAGATCGGTATCGATTGTCAATGGCATGGGCTTTGTTTTTGTGATTGTGTGTCGACGTTGCGGGTGAATCCGCACGCCGGAATATTGCGGTAATGCGGTTGGGCGATCAATAGCGTTTGTCTTTTCGGATGTGAAGCAGGATCAGGCGGGAGTCTTCCAGCGCCTCGTACGTGTGTTCCTGGATCGCGTCGAACTGAACGCTTTCACCGTCGATGAGATCGTAGGTCTCGTGGGCAATCTGCAGGCGGACCCTTCCCGAGATCACCCAGCATATCTCCGTGTCATCACGATGAATCTCCGGACGGGAGACCCGCGCACCTCTGGATGCGTTCCCGTAAAAGGCTGATGTATTGGCGTATTCGAGCTTTTCGAACTCGAATCCGTCGGAGCGGTAGCGCGCCGCCCGTTTGCGGTGGGCGAGGGGTGCCTCGGCAAGCGCCACCAGATCGGTTGCGCTCATTCCGAAAACCCGACCCAGTTTATATAGAGTTTCAAGTTCGGCAACGCTCTGATTGCGCTCGAGGCGTGAGATGACGGCGACCGAAATTCCCGACCGCTCGGAGACCGTCTGCATCGTCAGTCCCTCGCGCTTGCGCAACGCGCGTAAAACTGCAAAGTCGTACATCGGGCGGCGATCGCTGTGCTCATCATCGGCGTGCATGATCGCGGCGGATTTTGAGAGGAAAATTTGTTTTTGCAATAATGATCGAGAGATAAATTACTGTTATCGAAATAAAACGGACGACTATGACACATGGATTCCAACTAAATCAACGACTGGTTCCGGTCGTGGTTCTCGAACGGGCTGAGGATGCCATTCCGCTGGCGGAAGCGCTGATTTCCGCAGGATTGCAGCAGATCGAGATCACCCTGCGCAGTCCGGTCGCACTGGATGGCATAAGACAGGTGCGGGAGCGATTCCCTGAAATGCTCGTTGGGGCGGGGACGATCCTCGATCCTGCGGTTATTCGGCAACTGGTGGACCTGGGCGTCTCCTTCGGAGTATCGCCCGGTATGGACGAACGCGTCCTCGATGCCGCCGAGGCAGCCGGCCTGCCAATGGCGCCGGGAGTGATGACGCCCTCCGAGATTGACCGAGCCCGGAGTCGAGGCCTGAAGCTGCTGAAATTCTTCCCTGCGGAGACAGCCGGCGGTTCGGCAATGGTGAAGGCACTCGCGGGTCCGTACGGGCATACCGGAGTCCGCTTTATCCCAACCGGCGGAATCGATGCCGCCAAGGCGCGGGAGTACTTCGCCATGCCGGAGGTGGCCGCCGTCGGCGGCTCCTGGTTCGTGAATAAGAAACTGATAGCCGACGGTGCCTTCGGCGAGATCGAACGGCTTACCTGCGAGGCCCTGGAGGTGGCCGCCGAGTATGCGAAGTGAAAGGAGCGGGGAGCGGACGGAAAGGCTCGAAGGCGTGTTTCCAAGCGTTTTCCGTGAGGGAGTGTGATTGTGCTGGTCTTTCGTGTGTGATGTCACTTGCATCGGTAGACATGATCAAACTCGCATTTATGACCAGCGTGTGTCCCGACTGGGATCTCGATCGGATACTCGAGGCGATGAACCGCTACGGATACGATGGGCTCGAACCGCGCGTCGGGTGGAGTAACCGGGCAGGGATCCAGCTTGATATGCCTGCGGAGCAGCGCAAGGCGCTCCGCGAGCGCTTTCAAAAGCACGCGAAACAGATTCCCTGCATCGCGACGGGGTGCCGGTTTGCGGTGCCCGATGACTCGGAACGGTCCGGGCATGTTGCGGAGGCGCGCGCCGCGATTGATCTGGCGGCTGATCTCGGGGCTTCGTTCGTCCGCACGTTCGGGGGCGAGTACGGGGGCGGGGAGCTGCACGGTATCGTCGAACGGACAGCCGAGGCCTACCGTGAAGTGCTCGATTACGCTCGTGCGAGAGGGGTCGTGCTGCTTATTGAGACGCACGACGCCTGGTGTGACTCCGCGCATGTGCGAGCGGTGGTGGAACGGGTGAATGACCCGCATTTGGCGGTACTGTGGGATCTGATGCACCCTGCGCGGATGTTCGAGCGACCGGAGGAGACCATGGGGGTGCTCGGACCGTTTACCCGCCACCTGCACGCGCACGATGGGGAGTTCACGGGGGAGAACGGACGTCTCGTCACGGTTCCCCTGGGCGAGGGGAGCATCGATCACGCCACCCCCCTGCGTCTGCTCGCCGAATCCGGCTACGACGGGTTTGTGTCGGTCGAAGTCATCCACAAGCCGGGAAGCGATCACGATCCGGATCCGGTGCTTCGGCAGTACGCGGAGTCCCTGAAAACGATGGTTCGTGGATCGTGAGTTTTGGATGTTTATGCGATTTGTCTTGAGCGCGCGCGATCGCTTGGATTTGTGGATATGATGGGTTATTTCTTGGATGTAAGCACGTCGCCCGGGTTCCGGGAAACCTCTCGCCCGGTTCGTTTGTACTGACATGCGCGCCCTTGGTGACAGTCGTTTTCAGTCGAATCCGCGGTGGAAGACCCTGCTGACGTTTGTCGGAAGTCTGGTCGTAGTCGGGTTCGGGTTGCTGGTGCTCGTGCAGCTGATCTCCCGTTTGGTCTGGGCGTTGCCCG
>SLNJ01000105.1 GCA_007133065.1 Opitutales bacterium | reverse complement strand
GCGTGCTCGTCGCGCGGTTGCTGGAGCGGTGTCGTGTATTTCCGGACCGGTGGAGTCGTATTCGGGACTTGTCATTGTGATAAGATTCTCTTACCAGCCTCTATAGGCCGCGTGCTGCACCGACCCCGTCCACCCCGTCGGGAGCGATGGCAGCGAAACAGGCATTTCATGCAGGCGACAAGTCCAACCTCTCAATCTGCGGACCGGGATCATTTCCTGTTCTTCTGCGGCTTCCGGATTCCCGATGCCCGGTAGTATTCCAGAGTGTCAGGAGGCGGGAGCGCGTCCGGGGTCGACGCCGGGTTCGCCGGTGCGGTCGGTATCGCCCCTGTATCGGATCGTGTTGTCGCTTGTCGTGGCCTCCGGTCTGATTCTGCTGATTTTCGGCGCCTACGAGGCGGTCGAGCGGTTGTGGCTGGGGCATCTGGAGCATGAGACGCTGCGGTTGATCCACCGGATGCGGGGCATTGTCACGGCGCTGGTTGTGGGGGTGACGGTCGGCTGGGCGGTGATACGGACCTCGCCGGCGCTGCTGACGGCGACGGCCCTGGAGGAGAACGGCTCGCCGGAGGCGGTGCGCGAGGGACGGATCCGGCTCTATGCGCACTGGTTCATCGCGATGCGCTGGATCGCGGTGCTGGTCGCAGCAATCCTGGCATTCCTCGGGGTTCGGGTATTCGAGCTTCTGCCGGGCGAGGCATGGTGGCCGCTGGTCGCGACAGTCGGCGTACTCGCGGGCTGCAATGTATTCTATACGGTGCGCATCCGGTACCCGGGCCAAGCCCGGTCGCTGGTTGTCATCCAGGTGTACGGGGACCTGGCGATCTTCACCGTCCTGCTGGTGCTTTCGGGCGGTGTCGGGAATCCCCTCGCCACGTTCATGCTCTTCCAGGTCATCATCGGAGGCATCCTCCTGTCGCAGGTGGAGTGTTACCGGATCGCGGCGGCCGGCGCTATCATGTATGCGGGGCTGGCGATTGGAACCTGGAGCGGGGTGCTTCCGCACTATCCCCTGCGCCTTGCCCCGAATTCGGGCGGTGTGCAGGCCGCCATGGACCTCCCGTACGTGAGCGCGGCAATCGGACTCCACACGGCGGTGCTGTTCCTGGCAGCCTATTTCGTGAACACGCTCTCAGAGCGTCTGCGCCGCAACGAGCGGCGCCTGAGTGCGCTGGCGGACCGTGCCGTTGCCGATCGGCTGTTGCTCGAACAGGCGTTGCAGACCACCTGCACCGGCCTGCGGGTGCTCTCGCCCGAGCTCGTTCCGATATGGGCCAATGACCGCTGGAAGGGCTGGTTCGGCGAGAGCGCGACCGAGTGCTGGATCTTCCCGGAGTTTAGGGGAAAGATTTGCCCGGCGGAGAAGTGCCTGGACAAGGGCGAGCTCGATTTTCACGAGATTGAGCGCCCCGGGCCGGATTCACCTGCGGAGGCGGCCGGGAAGCAGGTTTTCCAGATCACCAGTGCTCCGATCCACGACGGGCGCGGCCGGGTCACGCAGGTGGTGCAGCTGGCCCACGACATCACGGAGCAGAAGGAGGCGCACGTGCGGATGCTGCGCGCGGGACAGATGGCGGCGGTGGGCGAACTGGCGGGACAGGTGGCCCACGAAGTGAACAACCCGATCGCGATCATCAGCGCCAAGGCCAACCTGCTCCTGAAAAATCACCGCGGGGAACTGTCCGACAAGGTGAGCGGGGAGCTCTCGAAGATTGTCGACTGCTCCGATCGCGTGGCACGGATCGCGCAGGGGTTGCTCTCGTACTCCCGCCCGTCTCCAACAACGCGCACCGAGATCGACCTGCGCCTGCCGATCCGCAAGTCGATCTCGATGATCGAGCACCGGGCGCGCAATCGGAACATCGCCATCGCCGACAGGCTTCCGGACGAGCCGGTTCCAGTCACCGCAAACACCGCTGAGATGGAACAGGTTTTCCTGAACCTGTTGATCAACGCGGTCCAGGCAATGTCCGATGGCGGGCGCCTGACGGTGTCGCTTCAGGGCGCCGCGGGCGGGAACGGCGTCGAGGACGGCGTGCTCGCGGTCGCTGTGGACGACACCGGGCCCGGAATCCCGGCGGGCATGCGCGAACGCGTTTTCGAGCCGTTTTACACGACGAAACAGGAACAGCACGGGACGGGACTCGGGCTGTCCATCTGCCAGGGCCTCCTGCGCAGCCATGGCGGGGGAATTCAGATTCTAGACGCGCCCGGCGGCGGGGCGCGTTTTCTGGTGTGCCTCCCGCGTCCGGCGAGCGCCCCGGAGCAGGCGGCGGTGCGGAGTGTGGCATCATGAGGAAGTTTCGGATACTGGTCGTCGACGATGAGACCGGCATGCTCGAGGTGTGCCGCGACACGCTCGATGGGTTGCGGGGCGTGGAAACCGAGATCGAATCGAACCCGCATCGGGCCGCCAAGCGGCTCGCGAACGCGGATTTCGACCTTCTTCTCACGGACGTCTGCATGCCGGGATTAAACGGGGTCGACCTCGTTCGCCTGGCCCGGGAGCTCGATCCCGGTTTCCCCGTGCTCGTGTTGACCGCCTACCCAACGGTTGAGACCGCGGTTGAGACGATGAAGCTCGGGGCGACGGACTACATCACGAAGCCCTTCCACCCCGATGACCTGCTCGCCACCGTGCAGCGTCTCATGGAGCAGCGGCGCCTGCAGGAGGAGAACCAGTTGCTCCGGAGGCAGATGGAGCGGGCCTACTCCTATGGGGAGATGATGGGCCGGAGCGAGGCGATGCGGGAGGTGTTCCAGACGATCGAACACGTGGCCGAAACCGACGTCGACGTGCTGATTATTGGCGAGACCGGGACCGGAAAGGAACTGGTGGCTCGGAGCATCCACCAGCGAAGCGGGCGCAAGGGGGGCCGATTTGTGCCGGTTGACTGCGGGGCGATCCCCGAGGAACTGATGGAGAGCGAATTCTTCGGCCACGAGAAGGGGGCATTTACCGGAGCCCAGGCGAGAAATCTCGGATTGATCGAGTACGCGCACCAGGGGACGCTGTTTCTCGACGAGATCGGTCAGCTCCCGTTGAAGCTGCAGGCGAAACTCCTGCGGGCCCTGCAGGAGCGCCGCATCCGGCGCCTGGGAAGCACGCGGGAGATCGAG
Organism: Opitutales bacterium; assembly: GCA_007133065.1. Classification (GTDB taxonomy): domain Bacteria; phylum Verrucomicrobiota; class Verrucomicrobiia; order Opitutales; family Oceanipulchritudinaceae; genus SLNJ01. Next base: position 37,423 of record SLNJ01000105.1, on the reverse strand, counting down.
GTGGATGTCCGGGTTGTGGCGGCTACGGCGCTCGACCTCGATGCGGAGGTCAAAGCCGATCGGTTCCGGCTCGATCTCTACTACCGGATCAATGTGGCGCGCATCGATCTGCCGCCGTTGCGCATGCGCGAAGGCGACATCCCGTTTCTCGCACAATCCCTTCTGGACCGCTACGCCGCGGAGATGGATCGCGGCGCGGTTGAGTTGAGCCCCGAAGCGCTGGAGGTTCTCTGTGCGTACGAATGGCCCGGCAACGTGCGCGAGTTGCAGAACGTGATCAAGCGAACGCTGGCGATGACGCGCCACGAAACCATCGCTCCGGAGGATCTTCCCGATTCGGTCGTCGCCGCCGCCGGACGGCCCGGCGTCGCCGCCGGCGAGGGATTCTTCGCGCAGCGCGACCGCCGGGTGGCGGTCTTCGAGCGCGACTATCTGAACACCCTCCTGGAAGAGACCGGCGGGGACGTCACCCGTGCCGCACGCGATGCACACCTGCCCCGCGGCACCCTGTACCGCCTGCTCAAAACCCACGGCATCGACCCCGCCGACTTCCGCGTGAAGAAGTGACGCACGCACCGCCCCGACGAATGCGCCGGAGGCTTGCATGCGGAACACTGCCGGCCAACCCGCTTCATTCCCTTACTCCTCAACCGGTGCCCGGTGTCACATGCTCGTGAATGCCGGCGGTGGCGTGTCACATTGCTGAGACACTGCCGGTCGGATGCTTTGACGCAAGCGGCAGGTCCACCGGCAGCCAGTTTCTCTCTGCCCGACCTCGGCGGGGCTGCCGGCCCGGCGCCGGGGCACCGGATGGACGCGTCGCACAGACGAAACGCTGTTTCCGGGCGATCGATCCCTTCTCCGCTGGCACGGGGCATGCTGGAACGAAATGGCGCTGTGCCAGAGGTGGTCCGATCCGCGGCGTCACCGGACCTCGGTCGCCTTGTTGCACTGCGGATTCACATGAAGAAGGCCCGCATTCTGATCGTCGATGATGAAAGCGGTATGCTTGAAGTGTGCCGGGATGCGCTTCGCGATCTGCCGAACACGGTGCTCGAACTGGAATCGAACTCCCGATACGCTGCGGAACGCCTGAAGCGCGAACAATTCGATCTCCTGATCACGGACCTGCGGATGCCCGGGATGAGCGGGGCCGAGCTTGTGCGCCTCGCGCGGAAATGCGACGGCACGTTGCCGGTACTCGTTGTGACCGCGTACGCCCTGAACGAATTCGATCCCGCCGCAGCGACCGGCGGGATCACGCGATTCATCGCCAAACCCTTCCATCCGGATGCCCTCGTTGCCGCCGTCGGCCGCCTTCTGACAGCCTCCCGGTGCCGGTAGGCCTGCTTGTCGATTCAATGGGAGCCCGGTCATCCGCGCACCGCCAACGGGGCGTACCGGGATAGCGGCGTCACATAATTGTGACAGTTTTCCGGGACCCGCACCATGAAACCGGACCTATAAATCATTTTTTCTCCCGGGTCTCGATTCCTTGACGCCAGCGGTGCGGAGGGCGTTGCGGCGCCCCCAAGTGCCCGGACAATTCGGCGCGGGTCGCCGGTTGGCACGCTCCGTGCATATCGTGACCACGAGAGCGCGGGGATCGGCGTTCTCAGCACAAGATCCACTACAGCCAGAAGCGAAGCTATCATGCAAGACCCAGACTACCCACAGAGCCATCCCAACCGACCATCCAGGCGCACCAACATGCTCAAAATCGCGGTCATCGCGGTTGTGATCGCGGTGGTGACCATATCGTGTGTCCACACGGTGAACCGGGTCCTGATGGCCCCGCCGCACATTGCCGGGGCCGATTTCGTAGGGTCCGAGAGTTGCGCCGAGTGTCACGGCGACGTTGTCGCCGGATTTTCAGGGGCGACGCACTCGTGGCTGCAGAACCATGATGGGACCGAGGTCGGATGCGAGTCGTGTCACGGCCCTGGGAGTCTGCACGTGCAGACCGGCGGCGCCCTGCAAACGATCGTCAACCCGGGGCGCTCGCCGGAGACCTGTTTCAACTGCCACCTCGACAAGCACGGGGAGTTTCGTCTCGCGCACAGCCACCCGGTCATCGAGGGGCATGTGAGCTGCAGCGACTGTCATGAGCCGCACAAGGGCGACGCCGTGCTGGGGCGGGGGACCTCGCTCGCCTCGGCGAATGACACCTGCCTGCAGTGCCACTCGGCCCAGCGCGGCCCGTATGCTTTCGAGCATGAGGCGACACGCGAGGGCTGCACGACCTGCCACCAGCCGCACGGCTCGGTCAACAACAAGATGCTTACGGCGCGCAATGCGAGCCTCTGCCTCAAGTGCCACTTCCAGGAACACCGCGCCGGTCAGATCCTGATCGGGGGCCGCGATCACACCGGATGGCTCGCAACCGGGACCTGCTGGTCGGCCGGGTGCCACGAAGCCGTTCACGGGTCCCACGTCAATTCCTCACTCCGCTTCTAACCGAACCGATCAGACATGATGAATACGCTCACTGCATTTACACAGACCAGAAGAGGCAGATCTATCATGAGTACCCTCCTCTCCGGAATCATGATTTTGACTCCTGTTGCCCTCTTGCATGGTCAGTACCAACCTCCGCCGCCCGAGGATTACGATCACACTGGGTGGACCGCCGTCTCTGGGACCGGGGTCGTCGTTGACGGAAGCGAGGCGACCTTCCAGCTGCGCCATCAGATGCCGGCCAGGGCGTTTGGCGGACTGGACTCATTCTATTGGGAGACCTTCCCCACCGGAAACCTGATCCTCCAGATTGAGGCACGCAGCCTCTTCGACGAGCATACGCATCACATTACGTTCGGATTGGAGAATCCCGAAGGAGGCTTTCTTCGGGCCGGCTTTCGTCAGTTCCGAACCTGGTACGACGGCAGTGGCGGGTATTTTCCGCCCGCCGACACGTGGTTCACGTTGCACGATCCGAAGATGCACATCGATCGGGGGGACCTCTGGGTTGAGGCCGGGATGACCAATGCCGGCGGGCTCGCCTGGTCACTGCGGTACACCCACCAGTACAGGCGCGGTCTCAAGGATTCGGCAATCTGGGGAAGAAGCGAGCTGACAGCCGATCTGGGTAGGCGCGCCTTCGCGCCATCGTTCCGGGAGATCGATGAGTCACGCCACATTTTTGAAGGACAGGCCGAATACACGATCAGCCGAACGGAGCTCGGTCTCGGACTTCGCTATGAATTGTCAGAACAGGACGGGACCCTCGTTCTCAACATGCAACCGGAGGAGGCGTCGGAGCGGTCGATGCGCTATCACGAGGGAACCGATTCGAACATCTTCACCACCCATGCATGGACCAGAACCGAATTGACCGATACCGCGCAGGTTGCGACGGCGTACATGTACACCAGGATGAACACCGATGTCATCGGCAGCCGAATCTTTGACCCCGAGCCGGGATTTCGGGAGTACGAAGTGCATGATCTGACGGCCCGGCTACAGGTCAGGCAACACGTCGCCAATGTGAATATGGTGCTCAATCCGTGGGAACACGTTTACATAATCCCCTCGCTGCGTGCCGAACTCCAGGATACCACCCCGCACTCCCGATTCGAGCAAGGAGGAGATCAGAACGTGATGAGTGAGAAAGATCTGCTGGTGTTCTCCGAGCGTCTCGAGATGCGCTACAACGGGTTGAAAAGGTGGCATTTGTACGCGCGTGGTGACTGGATGCAGGGGCAGGGCGACCTCGAGGAGACCAGCTCTGTTGCGGATGACCGGGAGATCGATTTTGATCGAAGGAGCCAACGTTATACCGCAGGCGCGAATTGGTCCCCGATCCGTGGCTACAGTTTAGCCTTTCAATACTTCCACGAGATCCGCAGGAACGATTCCAATCACATCGTAAGCGGGCGGACCGGCCAGGATTTGGAGAAACAGGACTTCACAACCGATTCCTTCAACGTGCGCCTGACCTCGCGTCCGCTGAACAACGTGACGCTGGTAAGTCGGTATGACCTGCGGTTGTCCCGAATCGATACCGTCGCCAGCAAGCCCGGTTCCGGCAATGACCCGCGGGAGGTCCTTCCGGAGATCCGAAGTGGCGATATGACCCGGCACATCATCAGCCAGTCGGCGACGTGGGCGCCGCTGCCCCGGCTCTACGTCCAGGCGAGTGCCAACTACGCGCGCGACCGCACCGAAACGCCCGCACAGGACGCGGGCGGCGCGGCCGCCGGCCGTGTCCTGGAGTCGGAGAACGACTACCTGTTCGCGAGCCTCAGCACCGGGTTCGCATACAGCCCCAAGACAGATCTCGAGCTGACCTATACATACTACCGCTCGGACAACTACGTTGACAACTCGGAGAGCAGCGTCGCGTACGGGGTGGGTGAGTACGAGCACGGGGTGAAGGCCGGAATCGTCCACCGCATCCACGAGAACTTCGTCTGGTACGGCGGCTATGGCTTCTTCCTGTTCCGGGAGGACACGACCGGAGGCAATCGTGATTACGATGCCCACACCATCTACAGCGGATTGGCGCTCAACTTCTAACAGCCTGCCAAAGGGCAACCCCAGGAAAGGAAATACAATGGAGACCACTCGAAAGATTGCGCTTGCCGCGCTGCTCGCCGCCGGGATTACTGCCGCCGCCGCAATGGCGGGCGGCGCCTCAGATGACGCTGCGGCGATTGCTGCGGCTGGAAGCGCGGATGAAGCGGCCGTCGTGCAGATCGACGCGGAGGAGCTGTGGCGGGAAAACTGCGCGGGTTGCCACGGCCGGGACGGCCGCGGGCAGACGCGGGTCGGCCGGCGAGCCGGAGTCAAGGACCTGACCGACCACGAATATCAGCAATCCTTTTCCGACGAACAGGCGTTCCGGCACACGAAGGAGGGAATGTATGATGAGGACGGCGAGGAATTGATGAAGCCGTTCGGCAAGGGCCTGTCGGAAGACAACGGCCTGACCGACGCGGAGCTCGAGGCCCTCGTGCGGTTCGTCCGCACATTCGATCCGGAGCGGGAAGGAGCGCGGTAGCCATGCGGTCCGGCCGGGTCGCGTCGAGTGATCCGCCGGTGCCTTCAAAGCCGGGATGCGGGGACGACTCCCGCGTCGCCTGCCGCATCGAGCTGAATACACGGCAGCGATGAACGACGAAACGAAAAAGGCCGCAGCATTGACGGGAGCAGCGGTGGTGTTCGCCGCCCTCGCGGTCGTGTTTCTGACCGCCGGCATGCGGGAGCGGCCGCAGCATCCGATTTTCCTCGTCGATCCGGTGCATCTCGACACATCGCCGGTGCGGATGAATTACGATACGCTGACCGACGCACGATACGATACATCGGATTACGATTGCTACCTCTGCCACAGCCGGGCGGAGCGCGTGGAACTGCAATTCGACGACGTGGGAGACCTGATTCTGAAGGAGCACGACTACATCACCTTCGCGCACGGTCCCGCGCGTGCGGCAAACTACTGCTTCAACTGTCACAACCGCGACCGGCTGGACCAGTTCCGCACGCAATACGGGCGCACGCTGAGCTTCTCACAAAGCTCGGAACTGTGCGGCAGCTGCCACGGCGTCACATACCGGGATTGGGTGGCCGATGCGCACGGGCGCACCAGCGGATACTGGAACCTGGCGATGGGCGACCGCAAACGCCTGGACTGCACGCAGTGTCACGACCCGCACGACACGAGGTTTCCCAGCCTCGCCCCGGCCCCCGGCCCGCATTCGATGCGGGACCGCATTCCCGCGCAACTTGCGACCGACGGGAGGAACGACGATGAGTGACATGCATTCCACACCCGGACCGCGGGAGCCGGCTCGTCCGGGGAACGACAACGGGATGTCCCGCCGGAGTTTTCTCCGACTCTCGGGCGGGGCGACTGCCTTCGCCGGGGTCGCCGCATTGACCGCCGGTCTCGCCCCGCTGCGCGAATTGGCGAGCTTCACGTCACTGGAGAAGTTTCTGCAGAAGCACTACAAGGAGATGACGCCGCGCGAGATGGAGCGCGTGCTCGACCGGATCGCACGCGAGGTCGAGCGGCAGTACGGCATGCGCCCGCACGTGCGGGACCTCAAGCCGATGGACGGTGTGGAATTTGTCTACGCGCTCAATTTGAGCCGCTGCATCGGGTGCCGCCGGTGCGTTCATGCGTGCGTGGCGGAGAACAACCAGTCCGGCGACCCGGCGCTTGAATATATCCGCGTGGTGAAGATGCCGCAAGGGACGTTCGATCTCACGAAGGGCGAGCACAATTACGAACCGGAATCGGTTCCGGAGGAGGGGTATTTCTACATGCCGGTTCAGTGCCAGCAGTGTGCCAATCCGCCGTGCGTCAAGGTCTGTCCCGTGCGGGCGACCTGGCAGGAGCCTGACGGCATCACGGTGATCGACTACGATTGGTGCATCGGGTGCCGCTACTGCCAGGCGGCGTGTCCGTATTTCGCCCGGCGGTTCAATTTCAAGAAACCGGTGATACCAAAGGAACGGCTCAACCCGAACATGTCCTACCTGGGCAACCGGCCCCGCGAAGTCGGCGTGGTGGAGAAGTGCCACTTCTGCATCCAGCGGACGCGGGCCGGACGTTATCCGGCGTGCCTGGAGGTGTGCCCGGTCGGTGCGCGCAAGTTCGGCAACGTCCTGGATCCGGAGAGCGAGATCTCGTACATCCTGCGTGAAAAGCGGGTCTTCACGTTCATCCTGAAGGAGGAGCAGGGGACGCTGCCCCGGTTCTTCTACTACCTGGACAAGTAATGGCGCGCAACGGCATACCCGCGTGGCTCGTCTTTGCGGGCCGCTGTCTCCGGGCGGGCGCGACGGGCGACTGGCGCTACTATGCCTGGATCGGGGCGCTCGGCGCCGTGACGATTCTCGGGCTGAATGCGTACGCGAATCAGGCGGTCGCGGGTCTGGCCACCACCGGGCTTCAGGACCAGGTTCCCTGGGGCATCTATATCGCCAATTTCACCTTTCTTCTGGGGATCGCAGGCGCGGCGGTAATCCTGGTGATTCCGGTATCGATGTACATCAAGCGCAACCTGCAGGACCTGGTGATCTTCTGTGCGTTGCTCGCCGTTACGGCGATTGTGATGGCGCTCGCGTTCGTCGTCGTCGACCTGGGAAGGCCGGACCGGTTCGCGCACATCTTCCCCGGCTGGGTTCCCAGTCTCCGCGTCATCGTGCTCGCCGGATACCTCCTGCTGAATCTGCACATCGTCGTTTACCTGCTCTATTGCCACTACCGCAATCGTCGCCCGAGCGCGGCTTTCTACATACCATTTGTCCTGATCGCAGTGGTATGGGCGATCACACTACACACCGCCACCGCGTTTCTGTTCCTCGGGCTCGGCGAGACCATCTTCTGGAACCAGGCGATCATCGGGCCGCGTTTCATCACGGCGGCGTTTGTCGCGGGTCCGGCGTTGCTCCTGCTGGCCCTGCAGGTGACCCAGTGGGTGGCCTCGTACGACCTGCGGGAGCGGGCGCTTCCCTTCCTGCGCATGATCATGCTGGTGGCGATGGTGTTCAGCGTTTTCCTGCTCCTCAATGAGGTGCTGCGCAACTACTTCCGCAGCACCGGGCAGCCGTTTGAGATCGATTATCTGTATTTCGGCCTGAACGGATTCCGGCCGCTGATTCCATGGATTGTGACGGCTGTGGGGCTGAACCTGATCGCGCTGATAATCCTGGTTCTGCCCGCGCACCGCAGTCGCGCTCTCATCAACGTCGCCTGCATCTGTGCGGTCGTCGGCATCTGGATCGAAAAGGCCATGGGGCTGGTTGTCCCGGGATTCATCCCCACCCCGCTCGGGGAGATCATGGTCTACACGCCCACGTGGAACGAAGCGTTCATCTGGTTCGGGATCTGGGCGTTCGGGCTGTTGATATTCACGTTTTCCCTGCGCGTCACCATCCCGATACTGCAGGGAACGCTCTCAATCGCAGATTCCACGCCCGGCGAAGCGGGGATCGCCGCGCCCCGCCCGCATTTCACATGACCGTCGTCCGAAACTATCTCCTTTTCCTGCGGCGCTGCCTCCGCGTCGCATTTGCCGGTGACTGGCGCTACTATGCCTGGATGGGGGTTCTGACCGCGATTACGCTCGCGGGATTGCACGCCTACGCGGAACAGCTTGCCGGAGGTCTCGCGACCACCGGGATGACCGACCAGGTTTCCTGGGGTATCTACATTGCGAACTTCACGTTCCTGGTCGGTGTGGCGGCGGCGGCCGTCATGCTGGTCATACCCGTTTACATATACAGGAACCGGCACTTGAGCGACTTGGTAGTTTTCGGGGAACTGCTGGCGGTGGCCGCCATCCTGATGTGCCTCGCATTCGTGACCGTGGACCTCGGCAGGCCGGACCGGGCCGCCTACATGGTTCCCGGCTTCGGCAAGCTCAACTTCCCGGGCTCGATGCTCGCCTGGGATGTCGTGGTGCTCGCCGGCTACCTGCTGCTCAACGCGCACATCATCGGGTACCTTCTCTATTGTCGGTACCAGAATTGGACGCCACGGCGATGGTTCTACATTCCCTTCGTCTTCGTCGCGATCGTTTGGGCGATATCGATCCACACGGTCACGGCGTTTCTGTTCGTCGGGCTGGGGGGGCGCGACTTCTGGAGCCAGGCGATTGTCGGGCCGCGTTTCATCGCCTCGGCCTTCGTCGCCGGGCCGGCGCTGATCATTTTGGCGTTGCAGGTGATTCGCCGCGTCTCGACGTACGTTGTCCCGGACGAGGCGCTGCTCACGCTCCGGTCGATCGTTCAGGTGGCAATGTTGATCAACGCATTTTTGTTGATCAACGAGGTCTTCAAGAAGTTCTACACCGATACGGCACACGGGGCATCCGCGGAGTATCTCTATTTCGGGATCAACGGGCACGACGCGCTCGTGCCATGGATCTGGACCGCCATTGCACTCAACATCGTTGCCTTGGCGATTCTCGTGCTTCCCGTGAGCAAGAGCCTGCGGTACCTCAACACCGCGTGTGCGTGCGCGATCGTGGGGATCTGGATCGAGAAGGGAATGGGGCTGGTGGTCCCCGGGTTTGTGCCGACGCCGTTGGGCGAGGTGGTTGAATACATGCCGACATGGAACGAGACATTGATCTCGTTCGCGATCTGGGCGTTTGGGCTGCTTGCGTTCACGGTTCTCCTGCGGATCAGTATTCCGATCCTGCAGGGGTCCATCAACAAGGAGAACGAGCGTGCTGAAATACGCGGTTCCGGGCGGTCGGTGCGCACGCCGGAGACCCGGGCGCTGCACGTTCAAACGGAGGAAGAAAAATGAATCCGAAGCAGACCTGTCTGGACCATGACGGGCGCGCGTGCGTCGAGCCGTCCCCCGAAGGGTGTGGCTGCCGGGGGGAGAGGCAGCTGACGGCGGAGGATGGGCGGCGATCGCTCGAGGCTCACGCTGTGGCCAAGGGCCTGGAAGTGCGCGAAAAATACGGACCCCGGATCGGCTGGAACGAAATGATGCGCCTATTCGAGGACCGTGCTCTCGTGCGCTACCCATGCCGCATCGCGTTCGACGCAGAACCCCTCCGGGAGGGCGAGTTCGCCCACCCGGTTGCAACCGGGGAGCGGCCGGAGGAAGGATTTACGATGGTTGTGCACCCGTACTTCTCTGCGCAACCAGATCGGGTGCCCGCGCTCGTGCTGTACCAGCTCGTGTCGCTCAATTACGGGCCGTTCGCGTCGGCGGCGGACGCCGAGGCGTTCGGTGCCGCCGCCCTGGGGATTTCCAGGGATGAATACTACAACCGGCTCTGCGAGGCCGCCGATGAACTGCTCTGTTGAACGTATCTGTTTTCCCGCGTCCGCTACTCGGCCGCATGCCCGCAGGGGAATCCGCAAATCACCATTATTCGAAAGAGGTAACACAAGATGACACGCAACTTCTGTCTGGAGGCGGCCCGCGCGCTGTATCGATTCCTTGGATCGATCCGGTTCGCCATGCTGCTGCTGGCCGTTATCATCGTCGCGACGGTGGCCGGAACGCTGATCGAATCGGGATTCAATGCCGCCGTGGCCCAGGATTACGTGTACGATGCGCCCTGGTTCATCGTCTGGCTGGCTCTGCTGTGCGTCAACCTGACCGTTGCCGTGCTGGTGCGCTACCCCTGGAAGGCGCACCAGTGGGGGTTCGTCATCACGCACGGCGGAATCGTCGTGATTCTCATCGGAGCGATCATCGGCCGGATCTGGGGCTTGGAGGGGCACATGACACTCCATGCCGACTCACCCCCTCAGAACTTCCTCGTGTCCAACGAAACCCTGCTGCAGGTCCAGGCGGGCGGCGAGCGCCTGCGCTCCTTCCCGTTGCGGTTGCGGAGCCGTGAGCCGAGTCCGGATCGCCCGCTCCGGTTCAACGCCGGTGATGTCGAGGTCACGGTGCTCCAGGTGACCGACGAATTGGGCGTCCGCGATGTTGTCGAGCCGGTGGAATCCGGGGGGGCGCCCGCCCTGCGCCTGGTGATTGAAGGGGAAGCCGCCCCCCATACGATCAGGCGGTGGCTGGTGCGCGACGATCCCCGCCGGGACAGCCTGGTTCTGGGGAGCGATGTGATCCGATTTACCCGCGGTGGTATCGAGGATATCGGTACGGGTGACGAGGGGCCGGCGGGATCCCGAGTCGGCCATGGCATTGACGCCCACCGCGCTACGGCGTCCCAGGACTCGGCCAAAGCGGACGGATCCGGGGAAGGAGGAGCCTGCTGTGACGCGGATCCTGTCGCGGACATGGCGCATTTTCAGCCCGGGACGGCGGCCGTGCCGGACGTCGACCCCGGCGTCGCGCAAGGGGAGGTTGACGACTGCTGTGCCACCGGCGCCGGGAGCCTGGTTGCCCGGGCCGATGCTGAATCGGCGGGGCGTGAGCCGGACTCCGGGAGCGGGGATCCCGAACCGGCGAAAGCAGCCGGATCCCGCAACGAACTCGCGCTCCGTCACGAGGGGGGCCGTCTGGTCTTTGAGAGCCGGAGCGGGAGCGATGAGAGCGCCGGTGAGGTGGAACCCGGCGCCGCATTCTCGGCGGGCTGGCCGGGATGGAGCTTTCGAGTCGAGGAGGTGATCGAGCGGGCCGCCGTCCGCGAGGAACTCGCCCCGATGACCGGAGCCGGCATGCGAAGCCTCGGGGCTTCCGGTCTCCTCCTGCGCCTGGAGGCGGACGGGAGCGCGGTGGAACGGTGGTTGGAGATGGGCAGGATGACGTTTGTCCGGGTCGGCACGGAACAGGTGCACCTCGGGTTCGGTTTCCGCCTCTACCCGCTCGATTTCCAGGTGGAGCTGGAGCGTTTCGAGGTCGACTTCGATCCCGGCACCGAGAGGCCCGCCGGATTCAAGAGCCACGTGGTTTTCACATCGCAGTCGGGCGAGCAAACTCGGAGGGAGGTCTGGATGAACAATCCCACCAATTTTCCCAGTTTCCCGGGGGCGGGTTTTCTCGGGACTTCATACAAATTCTCTCAGTCCTCATGGAATCCGGAGAACCTTGGACAGACGACGCTGCAGGTGATCCGCGATCCGGGGTGGTCACTCAAATGGATCGGTTCGCTGCTCTTCTGCGCCGGCCTGCTCATGGTCTTTTACCTGAAACCGTACCCGCGGTTCCAGCGCGGGGCTGCAGCAGCCCAAGTAAGGGCGAACTCGACTGCCCGCCCGGTCGAGGGCGCCTGGCGGGAGCCCGGTGCCCGGCGGGAGGAGGAAGCCGAGGTTGCCATTGCCCGGGATGCATGAACCCAACACACGAACATCGAGGTGGAATTCTGTCATGAAAAAATGGATATCTCTGACTCTTGGATTAATCTGCACGCTGCCGGTGTACGGGGGCGAGCTCAACTTTGACGAGGCGGCCGGGATAGTCATCCAGTCCGGCGGCCGCCAGAAGCCGCTGCACACGTTTGCGAACGAGTCGATGCAACTCGTGACGGGGCGCCGTTCCGTCGAGGATCCGCAGACCGGGGCGCGCCTGGAACCGATTGACGGACTGTTCTCAATTTGGTTCGGCAAACGGGATTGGGGCGATGCGCCGATTGTGCTCGTCTCCAACCCGGGGCTGCGCGAGGCGTTGGAGCTGGAGCACAGCCGGCACTTCTCTTTCGATTCCCTGATGGCCAACCCGCGCATGGCGGAGTTTTTTCATGCCATCTCGAACAAGCGCGCCGCGGGGGAGGAACTGACCGACCTGGAGACCGAGGCGGAGATCGTGCTACACCGGATGGATGTCCTCAACCTGATCCTGACCGGGGAAGGCATGGCGATCGTTCCCCACCCGGACGATCCTTCCGCCCGGTGGACGACTCCATTGATGGCTGTGGAGAACCATGATCCGGAAGCGGCGAGGGGAGTGGTCAGAAAACTGAGGAAGGTGTCGGATTCCTATCTTGCCGGCGATGAGGCCGGATTCACGGCGGCGTCGCGGGACCTTCGCCTGGTCCTGAGCGGCCTGGCGCCCGAGGCGCACTACCTTTCGGAGGCTGCCGTCGGTCGCGAGATCCACTACAACAACCTGCACCCGTTCCGCCTGGCCTGGATCTTCTATGTCGCCGCCTTCCTCGGCCTCCTGTTTCGCCGGACCTACCGGTGGGGAATGGGGATTTTCGCCGTCGGGTTCGCCCTGAACGTGTACGGTTTCATCCTGCGCGCCTGGATCGCAGAGCGGGCTCCGATCACGAACATGTATGAGACGGTGGTCTGGGTGGCGCTGTCGCTCGCCCTTTTCGCGATCATTTTCGAAGCCATTTACCGGGCCCGCATCTACGCGCTGTGCGCGGCGCCGCTGGCGGTCGTCACATTGATCCTGGCGGATCTCTTCCCGACGGTTCTCGATCCCGGCATCAATCCGCTGCCGCCGGTGCTGCGGGACAACTTCTGGCTGGTGACGCACGTGGTGACGATCATGCTCGGATACGCGGCGTTCGCCCTGGCGCTTGGGATGGGCCATTACATCCTCGGCCGCTACTTGTTCAAACCGGAGACGATCGACGAAGAGTCGGAGATCCACCATCTGCTCAACCGGGTGCTCCAGATCGGGATCCTTTTCCTCGCGCTCGGGACGATTCTGGGCGGCGTGTGGGCGAACTACTCATGGGGACGGTTCTGGGGCTGGGATCCCAAGGAGACCTGGGCTCTCATCGCGCTGCTCCTCTATATATTTGCCAGCCACGGGAAGCTGGCCGGATGGTGGGGCAACTTCGGCATGGCCGTGGCGGCATGCCTCTGCTTCAACGGAATCCTGATGGCGTGGTTCGGCGTGAACTTCGTCCTGGCCTCCGGGCTTCACAGCTACGGATTTGGGACCGGCGGCATCGAGTGGGTCGGTCTTTTCGTGGCGCTGGACGCGTTGTTCGTCGGATTCTGTGGAGTCATGCACGTGAAGCGCCAGCGCACGCTCCGCGCCGGGCAGGTGCTGGCCGAGATCGGCGCCCCTTCCAGGGGGATTGCCGGGTCGGAAGGAGCGCAATGAAGACCATGCAACCGAAAATCGATTGCTCAGCGACCGGAAAGGCGAATGCGTTCGAATTTCGGGCAATCCCAATTGACAGGAGGCGGATAATACATTTCATTAATAAATGACCTGCGGGTAACTTATGGCCGATTCATGCACGATGCGTCACGAACACAGACCGAAAGGCGGGCATTGCCCGATCGGAAAATCCATTGTCCGCGCTCTGCTCCACCGATGAAAACAGCGGAATCAATTGAACCTTGCGTTGCCGAGCGCCCTTTCACGGTTATGGGCCGGGAGGATTTTTCGGAGACGACCTACATGCTGGAGATCAGCGACCCGATGATGGCGCATGTTGCCCGGGCGGGTCAGTTTGTGATCGTTGTTCTCCATGAACGCGGAGAGCGGGTGCCGCTCACAATCGCGGATTTCGACCGCGAGCGTGGAACGATCACGTTGGTGATTCAGGCGGTCGGCAAGACGACGCGCCAGATGCAACAGGAGTGCCGGGTGGGGACGCGTCTTTTCGGAATGGCCGGTCCCCTCGGCAAGCCGGCGTCGATCGGGGGAGTCCGGAAGGTGATCTGCGTGGGGGGAGGCCTTGGTGTGGCGCCGGTTTTTCCGCAGGTGCGCGCATTCAAGAACGCCGGAGCATACGTCATCGGCGTCATCGGATTTCGAAACAAGGACCTCGTTTTCTGGGAAGAGAAGTTTCGCCGCTATTGCGATGAGATGATCATCTGCAGCGACGATGGTTCGGTCGGAATAAAAGGGCTGGTCACCAAGGGTCTTGAGATGTCGATGGACAAGCATGCCGACACCGATCGGGTGGTTGCCATCGGACCGCCGATCATGATGCGCGCCTGCACCGAGACCACCCGTCCACGCAAAATAGAAACCATCGTCAGTTTGAATCCGATCATGGTCGATGGCACGGGTATGTGCGGGGGATGTCGCGTTCGGATCGGCGACGACGTGCGGATGGCCTGCGTCGATGGGCCGGAATTCGATGCTCACACCGTGGACTTTGATGACCTGATGAGCCGTGTCGGGCGTTTCAAGGAACAGGAGCGTCAGGCGCTCGAGCGCTGGACGAACAACGGCTGCAACCTGCGAACCGACTGCAACCGCCAATCATCCTGATCATGGCCGGGAAAACGATTCGAACGATACCCCAGGAGCGCACTCCGATGCCGGTGCAGGATTGCCATGCTCGCGGCATGAATTTCGCCGAGGTGGCGCTCGGATACGACGAAGACGCCGCCCGGCGCGAGGCCGAGCGGTGCCTCCTCTGTCCTGATCCCGCATGCGTGAAGGCATGCCCGGTATCGATCGATATACCCGGGTTTATCGAGCGGATCAGCCGGGGCGATTTTCGGGGGTCATACGATGCCCTCGCCGATGCGAATCTACTGCCTGCGATCTGCGGTCGGGTCTGCCCGCAGGAGGTCCAGTGCGAGGAGGTCTGCCCGGTGGGCGAGACGCTCGAGCCGGTCGCCATCGGCCGCCTGGAGCGGTGGATCGGGGATCACGCGATCGAACAGGGGTGGAGCACCGTCCCCTACATCGAGCCGCGGCGATACCGAGTCGGGATCGTCGGATCCGGCCCGGCAGGCATGGCGTGTGCGGCGGATATGGCGAAGGCGGGATGCGATGTGACCATTTTTGAAGCCCTGCACCGGCCGGGCGGCGTGCTCCGCTACGGGATTCCGGAGTTCCGTCTGCCGGACGAAGTGATCGATGCGGAGTATGCGAATCTGGAGCGGCTCGGGGTACGGATTGCGTGCAACACCCTCGTCGGGCGACTTTTCACGCTGGAGGAGATGGTCGGCAAGCTCGGGTTCGACGGCGTCTTTGTCGCGACTGGAGCAGGGTCGCCGCGATTTGCCGGGATCCCGGGCGATTCGTTGAACGGGGTGCTCTCGGCCAATGAACTGCTTACCCGATGCAACCTTATGCGCGCCCGCGAGTTTCCCGAATACGACACGCCGCTCCCGCTGGGCAGACGGGTTGCGGTTGTCGGTGCGGGGAATACCGCGATGGACGCCATGCGGGTCAGCCTGCGGATGGGGGTTGAGGAGGTCAGCTGCGTGTACCGGCGGACGCGTCATGAGAGCCCCGCCCGCCGCGAAGAGCTCGAGCACGCCGAGGAGGAGGGGATCGCGTTCCACTGGCTTACAGCGCCGGTTGAAATCCTCGACGATGGCAAAGGCAATGTGCGAGGCATGCGCTGCACTCGCATGGAACTGGGGGAGCCCGACCGTTCCGGCCGGCGCAGCCCGGTGCCCATTCCCGGCAGCGAATTCGAGTTTCCGGCGGATATCGTGGTCTACGCCATCGGGACGAACCCGAATCCGGTCCTCGGCCAGACCTCAAACCTGAAGCTCGACAAGCGGGGATACATCGAGGTGGACGAGCACCTGGCGACCTCAATAGCCGGGATCTATGCCGGCGGCGATATCGTCACGGGGGCGGCGACGGTGATCCTCGCCATGGGAGCCGGCCGCAAGGCCGCGCGGAGTATGAAAGCGTATTTTGGAGTTCGCGATACCGAGACCGTTTATGAACTCGGCGATCAGAGCGCAACGCGGTTCGGAATTCCGGTCTTCGAAAAGAACCACACGCGCGTCCTGGCGTATTGATATGATAAGACAACCCTTCATTGCGGCCCGACACCCTCAACAAAGCCCAATTGTATCCGATGAGATCCACTCCCATACCAAGAGGAAATAGAAATCCCGGTGATGCTCCCGGGTCTCGCGGGGATTCGACCGATGATGGGATCCAGGTCCTTGCCGAGCACATTGTCGAAGTTATCAGCGACTCGGGCGAGGGCGCGCAGAAGTGTGGTCAATCGTTCGGAGCCATCGCGGCACGGATGGGGTACGGCGTGTGGACCGTCGAGATCATCCCGGCGGAGATACAGCCCCCGGCACGCAGCGTCGCGGGGGCGAGCGGGAACCGGATTCGTTTCGCGTCCAACCCTGTTACAAATGGAGGCGACGCGGCGGACCTGGCCGTTGCGCTCAACGAGCAAGTGCTCCTCGAGCGTCTCGGCGAGTTGAAACCCGGATGCATGATTCTCCTGGAGGACAAGTGGCGGACGGATCCGAACCCATCCATCGCGGCACAATACCGGAAAACCTACGACGAGTTGACCGAGTCCGGGTTCAGGTTGGTCGAGGTGCCGATGGAAGCGGAGTGCCGGAAGCTGGTATCCGATCCGCGACGCGGCAAGAACATGTTCGTGCTTGGATTGCTGTGCGGCATCTACGCGTTCGACTTGCAGGTGGCCCGCGAGCAGATCGCCTTTATCTTCGCGACAAAGCCACAAGCGGTCATCGATGCGAACATCAACCTTCTCGAGGCCGGCTATGCCTGGACCCGGGCCAACCTGGAAATGCGGGTCAACATACCCGCGACGAAACCGACGCTTCCACAGCTTGTGCTCAACGGCAACTCCGCCATCGGGCTCGGCATCGTCGCATCGGGCATGAAAGCCTGCGCGATGTACCCGATCACGCCGGCGACTTCCGCGTCGCATTACCTGAGTGAGATCTTCGAGCAGGTCGGCGGTTTCGTGCACCAGGCGGAGGACGAGATCGCGGCCTGCTGTTTCGCCATCGGAGCCTCCTACGCCGGGGGCTGCGCCGTCACGATTACATCCGGACCGGGCTACTCGCTCAAGCAGGAGGCAATCGGGCTCGCGGTCATGGCCGAGATTCCGCTCGTCGTGGTCAACGTCCAGCGCGGGGGTCCCAGCACGGGCCAACCGACCAAGGTCGAGCAGGGGGATTTGCTCGCGACGGTTTTCGGCTGCCACGGCGACGCGCCCAAGGTCGTGATGGCGGCGGCGTCGATCGAGGACTGTTTCTATTCGATGATCACCGCGCGCAAGATCGCAGAGACCTTCAACACGGTTGTCGTGGTTCTGACCGATGCCAGCATCGCCAGCGCACAGACGACCATCCCGCGCCCGCAATCCGACCCGGCATGGCATGCGCCTCCGCTCGATCAAAACCCGGTCGCTCCGGGTGCGCTGCGGTACGACTGGGATTCAGAGACCGGCCTCGCGCGGCGGGTCATCCCGGGGCAACCCGGAGGGATGCACTGTGTCACCGGTCTGGCGCATGACCGCAGGAGCCGGGTCGCCTATGATCCGCGCAACAACGAGGAGGGGCTCCGCAACCGAAGCCGGAAGTTGATCACGCTTCAGCAGACCCTCAGAACACCCGCGGTCTTCGGCGAGGAATCCGGGGATATGCTCATTGTGGGATGGGGGAGCACGAAGGGGGCGATCGAGGAGGCGGTCCGGCGCGTCCGTGCGGAGGGCGCCCGCGTCGGCGCCCTGCACCTGCGTTTTATCCAGCCTATGCCGCCCGGTATCGGGGAGATCATACGGCGGTTCAAGCGGGTTCTGGTTGTGGAGAACAACTGGAGCGATCCTGTCGACGGCGCCGGTGTTACCGAGGACAATCGCCGTTTCTCGAACCTGGCCTGGCTGTTGCGCGCCCGGTACCTGGTCGACGCCGATTGCTGGAGCGAGGTTATGGGGCAGCCGATCAAGCCGAGCACGGTTGTCCGTATCATCCGGGAGAGATTATCATGAGTACGTGCACCCTGATTCCTGACTGGTGTCGCATTTCCGAGGAAGCGACGCATTCGATCGAGGATTACGGCCGCGGCGTCCCGCGATGGTGCCTCGGGTGTGGTGATCATGCGATCCTCGCTGCGGTGCAGCGATACTGTCGCGACGAGCAACTCCCCCTCGAAAAGACCGTGTTCGTTTCGGGGATCGGGTGCTCGAGCCGATTCCCGCACTACATGGAGACCTATGGCTTCCACGGGATCCACGGACGCCCTTTCCCGATCGCGGAGGGCATTAAGATGGTTCGACCCGATCTCAATGTTTTTGTGAGTACCGGGGACGGCGATTGCTGCAGCATCGGAACCGCCCACTGGATCCACGCCATCCGCTACAACATGGATATGACCGTTCTGCTTCACGACAATGAGATCTACGGTCTGACCAAGAAGCAGGCGTCCCCCACGTCGCCCGCCGGGTTGAAAACGAATACGACCCCACGCGGATCCCGCCTCAACCCCCTCAACCCGCTCAGCGCCACGCTCGGCGTCGCGAACGTCTCCTTTGTCGCCCAGGCTGTCGATTGGATCCCGGATCTGCTTCACGACATCATCCGCATGGCCAGCCTCCACAAGGGTTTCTCATTTATTCGGGTACTGCAGCGCTGCCCGGCGTACCTGCCGACCGAATTTGAAGCACAGACAAGGAATCCGGAGCGTGTCCTTCTGCTCAAGCACCAGGATGGCCTGACGCTCCCTCCTGAGATCGCACAGACCTACCGGAATCAGGAGGAGCACGATCCCGGAGACATCCACCGCGCCAGGGAAATCGCCTCCGCATCGGATCCAATTCCGGTCGGCATTCTCTATCACAACCCCGCCGTGCCGTGCTACGAGGACAGCGTCGACCGGGACCGCATCGACACCGCCGAGACGACCCACGCTTTTCTGGAACAGGAAATGGACAAGTTCACCATCTGGCCCACCTCCTCCGAGGCTCGACGCGCATGAGCAGTACTTCCCATCCAATACGTCCGAAAAGGAATAAGACGAACGATCCGGCATTGGATCCCGCCGTCGTCGAGCAACGCCCGGTTGATCCGTCCCCGGTTTATCGGCCGGCTCTCTTTGCGGATTACCGCGATCTTTCGAAGCTTCGATATGATTATCCGCTGGTGCTGGCGAGGGAGAACGATGGGGCGGTGGTTCACCCCCTCTCGACCGTCATCAACCGCATCCTCAGGGAGATCGCTCCGCGGGGGCCGGAAGGCGAACGCGTGCGCTGCCATGTTCTCCGGTTGGAGGAGGCGGTGCGTGGGATTGCTTCGCGTGACGGGAAACAACGTCTGTTGGAAGCCTGGGAGCGCGGGGCGGACGCCTTGGTCGCCGCGGCAGAGGAGGAGGAACGCGATTCGCTGAAGGAGAGCCTCCAACAAGCAAGGAAAGCGCTTGCGACGCACGGCGAGATCATCGACTGCGATGCGAACGCCACCGTCGACGTGGTTACGCATCTGTGGCGCGGGGCGGAGACCCGGAAGGCCGGCGCGGTCCTTAGCAGGATCGATCGTTTGATTCAGCGGCTGGAGGACATGCTCGAAGCCGATACCGCGAGTTCGCCGGAAGCGCTGTCGGCCCCCTCGCTGCAACGCACGATGGGAGGGGCGTTTGTTGAGGCGTTCGACTTCAGTGCGCTCGGCAGAGCCATTCAGGCAATTCCCAACAGGAGTCCCCTGCCGGAAGCGCGCAAAAAACGCATCAGCGACGCGATCGCCGTCCTGAAATCACAGCGGTTGTTCCAGCATGGCGAGTTCTCCTTCGACGCGTTCGTCTTCGACTCGCCCGACAGAGCGGTGCGCGCCCATGAGAAACGGCTCGACGAAATCGCCGCGGTAATGCGGGCGATCGGCGTGGCCGAGTTGGAACTGGCCAACCGGTACCGCGAATCGGTGCATGACACGGTCTCCGAGAGCTTCGATCGTCGCTCCCTGAAACCTGGGGATATCGCTCAGTTTCCGTCCTCTCTGGTTCTCCTGCGCGATGTCAACGACTCCGCGGTCATCGGCCGCGCGCTGGAAGCGGTGGCCTCCGGCCTGCCGATGAAGATCGTGGTGATCGTCGACGATCTCAGCGAGGCTTCCCCTCTGGCCGGGCAGATTGCGGACATGGCGATCGGCTTGAACGAAGGCTTCGTGATGCAGACGACCGCCTCGCAGCTCGGCCGGAGCGCCGGATACATGGCGCACGGCCTCGCGTCCCCGGGCCCTGCGCTGTTCAGCATCTACTCCGGCAGCGGCCGGAATACCGCTTCCATCCCTCCGTATCTCGCGGCGGCCGCGGCGAATGAGTCGCGTGCGGTTCCCGCGTACTGCTTCGATCCGGGGGCGGGATCCGACTGGGCGGATCGGTTTGAACTGGCGCCGAATCCGCAATCCTCCCGGGCGTGGCCCGTACACCCGTTCGTCTGCGAGGACGCGGAACATCGACGGATTGCCGAGTCGGTCGCTTTCACATGGGTCGATTTCGCCGGGTGCGATCGGCGTTTCGACGACCGGTTCAAGTCCCTGGCTCCGGATGCGTGGACGGACGATATGCTTCCCCTGGCCGACTATATGGAGCTTCCAGCAGAAGAGCGGGCCGGCAAAAGACCGTTCATCATTGCAGTCGATGAGCACAACCGCCTCGTCCGTCGCCTGCCCGACGAGGCACTGATCGCCGCCGCGGCCCGATGCGGGCGGCGCTGGAGAAGCCTGCAGGAACTCGGCGGTATCGACAACTCTCACGCGGCACGATTGCTCGAACAGGAACG
Source organism: Opitutales bacterium (assembly GCA_007133065.1). GTDB lineage: Bacteria > Verrucomicrobiota > Verrucomicrobiia > Opitutales > Oceanipulchritudinaceae > SLNJ01. Next base: position 16,610 of record SLNJ01000105.1, on the reverse strand, counting down.
GGCGCGCTGGAACAAAGAACGGGATGCGGAGCTGCAGGACCGGCGTGCGCAGGCGCCGGCTCAAGCGAGAACGGAAGGCGAATCATCCGCCGCACCGTCGTCCGCAAACGGCGTGCACGACGCGACCGTTGCGGATACCGGGACCGGACCCGAAGGGCCGAAATCCGACCAGCCCTATATCGAGACGCTCAGGTGCACCACCTGCGAGGAATGCATCAAGATCAATGACCGGGTGTTCGCCTACAACGAGAACAAGCAAGCCTACATCGTCGACCCCACAGCCGGAACCTACTCCGACCTCGTGCGTGCGGCTGAAAACTGCCAGGTGGCGATTATCCATCCCGGGGAACCTCATGACCCCGATGAGCCCGGCCTCGATGATCTCCTGAAACGCGCCGAACCGTTTCGATAACCGAGAGCTGCCCGAGCGGATTCCCGCGGCACCCATCCTCCCCGAATCGCGCCGAAACATGCTGTTCCGGGGAAGGCAAAAGGCCTTTTCAAGGCCGGCGGCGAGCTGGTGGGAGGAGTTAAGCAAAACTTCACGAAGTATTATTGACCTTAAGGTAAATTAATGATTCAAATGCGGATCTTGAACCAAGTTCGACAACGCATGCTGAGATTGAAACAGCTCTCCGCGCGATTCGCCTGCCGCGTAAAAGGGGCCGCCACACGGAGGACCGCCGTCGTGTCGCTCCACCTTGGCGATCGCACCAACTGTCTCGGTCAACAATGACGGAATCATTTGGCCACAAAACGGATATCCTTCCCACCCGAAGCGTCAAAGCAACCTGGCGCACGGTTGAACGCACGCCGCCTCCGAAGCGGGAGGCCGCCGAACGGATCTGCGATTTCAACGAGATCTACTCGCTTTTCGACGAGGAGGAGATACGGCGGCAAGCGTCCCGTTGCCTGCAATGCGGACGACCGCATTGCGTGACCGGTTGCCCGTTGTCGAATCGAATCCCGGAGTGGGTTGCGCTGACCGCTGCCGGACGTTTTCTGGAAGCCGCCGAAGTTTCGCAGGCCACCAGCAACTTCCCGGAGATCTGTTCGCGGATCTGTCCGCAGGAACGGCTGTGCGAGGGAGCCTGCGTGCTCAATGCCCGTGCGGAACCCGTTGCCATCGGCGCCATCGAACAGTTTATCAATGAATACGCTTTCGCACGGGGAGGGGTCTCCACCGCGAACGCGACGCCGAACGGATTCCGGGTTGCAGTCATTGGTGCCGGTCCAGCGGGGCTTGCGTGCGCCGATCAACTCGCACGTCTGGGGTACGCCGTCACCGTTTTCGAAGCATTGGATCGCGCGGGGGGACTGCTGGTGTACGGCATCCCTGCATTCAAACTCGAAAAGCGAATCGTCGAACGCCGGACCGAAGTCTTGCGGGATCGCGGTGTCACCTTTGAGTTCGGGGTTCGCGTCGACGAGAATCCATCCCTGGAGGAGATCCTCGCCCGATTTGATGCGACCTTCTGGGGGGTGGGGGCCCAACGCCCGAAGGCCGCCCGCATCCCGGGCGACCGGTTGGACGGGGTTCACGAAGCGATTCCCTTCCTGGTTGAGAAGAATGTCGGGAGGTCGCCGCAATTCCCTGCGATCGATGTTCGCGACAAGCGCGTTGCCGTCCTGGGCGGGGGCGACACCGCCATGGACTGCCTTCGGACCTCGATCCGGGCGGGTGCCAGCGAAGCGTTGTGTCTCTATCGGCGGGATTTCGGCAATATGCCGGGAAGCAGAAAGGAGTTCTACAACGCCACAGAGGAGGGTGCCCGCTTTCAATTTCTGACAAATCCGACGGAGATTCTCGCCGATGCCAGCGGACGGGTCTCGGGCGTACGGTGCGAGCGCATGGAGCTCGGTGAGCCCGACGCGGGCGGTCGTCGCCGTCCTGTGCCGGTCTCCGACTCGGCCTTTACCATCCCTGCGGATATTGTACTGGTTGCCTACGGATTCGATCCTGTCGCCATCCCACCCTGTTACCAGGGGGAGGTTCAGGTCAACGAATGGGGCGGGGTCGTCCTTGACGAGAACGGCATGACCACGCTGCCCGGCCTCTTCGCGGGAGGCGATGCGTACCGCGGTCCGAGTCTGGTTTCCGAGGCCGTTCATGACGGGCGGAAGGCGGCCGACGGGATCAACAACTATCTTTCGGCGTGGCCTGTTGGTTGTAATCAGGCTCCTTCAGGTGTTTCGGATGCCGCATCGCCGGAGGCATCCAACGATCCCCGGCTTGTATCGAACACATGAGGACCGAGCGATGACCGAGAGTTCCCCCTATCTTTTCCTGAGCGTCTTATTGGGCGTAGCGGTCATCTTCCCCCTGATTCCGATCGCACTCGCCCGCGGATGGAGCCTCGCATTCACGCCGTTGAAGCCGGGGATCGAAAAGAACGCCACCTACGAATGCGGCATCGCAACGACCGGGTCGTTTCGCGTTCAGTTCAAGTCGCAATACTACGTTTACGGAATAATCTTTCTCATCTTCGATGTCGAAGCACTCTTTCTGATCCCGATCGCTGTCGCGTTTCTCGATCTTCCCATCGGAGCGGTCGTTGCGACATTCGTGTTTATGCTCCTGCTTTTCGAGTGCCTTGCCTGGGCGTGGTTCAAGGGAGCTCTTACATGGGACGGATGAATTGCAGCATGGACCAAGAATTACAGAATGAACTCAGCAACCGCGGGGTGCACGTCACGTCGCTCGAATGGATCTACAACTGGGGTCGCAGCAACTCCATCTGGCCGATGCAGTTCGGCCTGGCATGCTGTGCGATTGAGATGATCGCCACGACGATGGCCAGGTACGACCTGGCCCGCTTCGGCGCCGAAGTCTATCGGCCCTCTCCGCGGCAGGCCGACCTGATGATTGTTGCAGGAACGGTGACCAAGAAAATGGCGCCCTTGGTGGTCCGCCTCTACAACCAGATGGCCGAGCCGAAATACGTGATCGCGATGGGGGCATGCGCCATCTCCGGCGGACCCTTTCGTGACGGGTACAATGTCCTCAAGGGAATCGATCTCTACATTCCGGTCGACGTCTACATCCCCGGCTGTCCGCCGCGACCCGAGGCCCTTCTCGACGGGATCATGAAGCTTCAGAAGAAGATTCGCGAGCAGAAGCTTCTCGGCCCGGACCGACCCCGTCACGCCGACCGGGAAGCCTCCTGCGACTACCCCGTACCGGACTACGGTCCCAACGACTTGATTCCGACCTGCAACGCTTACACCTGATTCGGTGCGGGCCGGCAAACACACACATCAATATGATATCAGCCGAACAAATTCGCGAACATGTTCTCCATGCCCGGCCGGACGCCGGGCTCGAGCTCATTTCCAACCTCTGTCCATCGTGCCAGGATTCACTTCTCGTTGCTGCCGAAGATGCCGTCGAGGTCGCACGATTGCTGCGGGATGATCCGGAGCTGCGCCTGGATTATTGCTCCAACGTCACCGGAGTGGATTGGCCGGAACGCCCCGTGCGGACTCCTCCGGGATCCGCGCCCGCGGGCCAAAGAATGCGAGCCGAGGTGGCGGCACGACCGGGTTGTTTCGAGGTGGTGTATCATCTCTTCTCGATGTCTTTGAAGCACGGTCCCGTGGTGCTTCGCATGCGCACGGAGAACCGGAGCGACCGGGTGCGGCTTCCCTCGCTGACGCCCATCTGGCACAGCGCGGAATTCCAGGAACGGGAGGTTTTCGATCTCTATGGAATTCGATTTGACGGTCATCCCGACCTCCGGCGCCTGCTCATGTGGGAGGAGTTCGAGGGGCATCCGATGCGCAAGGATTACTTGCCGCCGGCCGAGGATGACGTGCGGGAACCGTTCGCTGCCGCGAGGAACAGGATGGTTCAATGAGATTGGTCGAGCCCGAAGGTTTCGGGGCGAATGGGGTCGGCGGCGGCGACGGTGACGAGCGGTTGCTGGAGCTCTCCATGGGACCCCAGCATCCCTCCACGCACGGGGTCTTTCGTATGAACGTGGTCCTCGACGGCGAGACCGTGGTCCGGCTGCAACCTGTCTTCGGGTATCTGCACCGGAACCACGAGAAGATCGCGGAGAGCCAATCGTATCTCGCCTCGATCCCCTACACGGACCGGCTCGACTATTTCTGCTCGCTCAGCAACAACTGGGCGTACGTGCGCGCGGTCGAGACGCTGGCCGGCATCCCGGTGCCTGAACGCGCCGAGTACATCCGGGTCATCCTGGCGGAGCTGACCCGGCTGCAGAATCACACCGTCTTCCTCGGGTTTCTGCTCGGCGACATGGGCGGCTGGGGAACTGCGCTTATGTACGCGTTCCGGCAGCGCGAGGAGATTCTCGATCTCTTCGAGGCGCTGACCGGTTCCCGGATGATGTGCAACTATATGCGCTTTGGTGGCTGCCGTTGTGAGCTGCCGTCGGGATGGATGGAACAAGCCCGCGCGGTGGTCGCCGGGTACCCGGCATTCCTCGACGAGATGGAGCAACTGCTCGTGGAGAACGAGATCCTGGTTGCCCGAACCCAGGGCGTCGGCGTCGTTTCCGCCGAGAAGGCAGTGAACGCCGGGCTCACCGGGCCCATACTCAGGGCGGCGGGCGTCGATTACGACATCCGAAAGGTCGATCGCTACGGCATCTACGACCGTTTCTCCTACCGCGTCCCGCTCGGCGAGCACGGGGACACGTACGATCGAATGATGATTCGTCTGCTCGAGATGCGCGAGTCGTTGAAGATTCTTCAGCAGGCCATGGCCGATCTGCCCGAAGGTCCGATCCTTCATTCGGATGTGCAAGTGCGCAATCTGTGCCCCCCGGAGGGCGAGGCATACTGCCGGGTCGAAGCTCCCAAAGGCGAACTCGGATTCTACCTGATCAGCGACAACACCGCCCGCCCGTACCGGTACAGGATCCGCCCGCCCAGCCTGATCAACCTGACGCTTCTCGAGGAGATGTCCCTCGGCATGAAAATCGCCGATGTCATGGTCATCCTGGGAAGCATCGACATCGTTCTCGGAGAAGTCGACCGATGAAGCTCCTCAAACATATTCGATTCCTGCCGGGAAGCGGAATTCTCAAAGGAATGTTGGTCACCGCAAGGAATCTGATCGGGAGCTACTACGATCCCAGACGCCTCCGAACCGTCCGGTACCCCGAGGAACGTCTTCCTCTGCCGGAAAACAGCAGAAGCGTTCCGTTTCTCGTTTATGACGGGGATGACGCTGAAACAGGTCTCCGCTGTGTCGCCTGCCACATTTGCGAAACCGAGTGCCCCGCCCGGGCGATCCACATCGTGAACGCCTGCGACAAGCGAGGCAAGGTGCTCAAGAGGCCCCATCGTTTCGAGATAGACATATCCGCCTGTATGGGATGCCAGATCTGTTCCGAGGTCTGTCCATTCGACGCGATCATGATGGACAACGCGTACAACCACGCGGCATTCGAGCGCTTCGACTCGCTCACTCTGACCAGGGAACGCCTCGCAAAACCCAACGCTTATTTCCACCGGATCAAACCGACGGAAGCCGCGGAAATCGATTCCCGCCTCGCAGCCGATCGCAGTCGGATGGAAGAGCGCCGCCGCAAGAAGGAAGCCGCGAACGCAACGCACAACGAGTCCGCCCGATGATACGCAAAGCCGAGGATTCTGAATGCCCGCAGCCCGGCACCTGCTCCCCCGCCCGGGCGGCAGTCGAGGATCGTTGCCTCGCCGGCATCGGGAGCTCCCGGGTCTATCCTGCGCGCCGGAGTCTGCCGCAGCGCGAGGAGTCACGGTTGGGCGGCATGCGGCAGGGGATGCTCGTGGGGACCGTGGTGCTCGTTCTACTCGCCGCGGCCGCGGTGCTGTACACGATCGCGCCCGAAAGCCTCACCGCCGTCGCCTGGGATGCCATGCGCAACCCCGACCAGGCACCCGTGCTCCTGAAGCACGGTTTCCTCGATTACCTGGCAACCGCATGGGGCCTCTCGCCCACGGCGATTGAACACGTTTCGATCCAAATCACAATCTCCTCTTTGCTCGCGTTCTTCTGTTTGCTGTTCGCGCTCACCTCGCTGGTCGAACGCAAGGTGTTCGCTCGGATCCAGAATCGATACGGTCCCAACCGCGTCGGGCCGTGGGGGCTGTTTCAACCGATTGCCGACGGCATCAAGATGCTCACGAAGGAAGACATTGTTCCGCGCAATGCCGACAAGGTGGTTCACCTGCTCGCTCCGGTGGTAATGCTGGTTCCCGCCCTTATCGTTTTGGCGATCCTGCCCTACGGTCCCGGGATGGTGCCGATCGAGCTGGAGGTGGGAATCTTGCTTTTCTTCGCGCTCGGCGCGGTCACCGAAGTGGCCGTGTTCATGGCCGGCTGGGGAAGCAGCAACAAGTATTCCCTGCTTGGCGCGATGCGGGCGATCGCCCAGATGATCAGCTATGAAATGCCGCTCATTCTCGCTGCGATTGCCGTGGTGATGATGACCGGGTCGCTCTCCCCGGTCGCCATCGTGGAATCCCAGGAGGGCTACTCAATGGGATTTGTCCCCGACTGGTTTGTGCTCACCCCATGGGGGATTGTGGGATTCATTATTTTCTTCATCGCCGCCCAGGCGGAATCCAACCGCAGCCCGTTCGACTTGCCCGAGGGGGAATCCGAACTCGTGGCGGGCCATCTGACTGAGTATTCAGGATTCAAATACGCTGTATTCTTTATGGCCGAATACATCGGACTTTTCGCGATCAGCGGTCTTGCGGCGACTCTGTTCCTCGGGGGATGGCACGCTCCACTCCCGGTTCTGGACTTCATCCCCGGCTACGTCTGGTTCATAGTGAAACTGTACGCCCTGGTGCTCCTCGCGATCTGGATTCGCGGAACGGTTCCGCGGATCCGCGGCGACCAGCTCATGGGGTTCGCATGGAAATTCATGACCCCGATGGGCTTCGCCACGATCGCCGCCGCCGCCACATGGCATTACGCGGGACCGGGTCCCGTCGGTTGGCTGATCGCCGGCGCTCTGGTCCTCATCCCGTTCCTGCTTCTAAGCCGCGTGTTTTCCACGCGCTATCCTGTTCGAACCTACCGCTACTCTGAACGATGATCACCGACGCAGCATTCATCGCATTCGCCGTCCTCGGGATTGTCACGCTGGGTGCCACACTGGGGGCCGTCGCCATGCGCGATCCCGTTCATTGTGGACTCGCCCTCGCCCTCGCGTTCTGCGGCGTCGGAGGATTCTACATCCTGCTCGGAGCGGAGTTCCTCGGGTTCATTCAACTGCTGGTCTACGTGGGAGCCGTCGCGGTTCTGATTATGTTCGTGATCCTGCTGACCCGCCGGCCCGACTCCGGCCAGGATACTAATTCGCGCGGATTTTGGTCGGCGCTCGCGGGCTCGGGTGTCGCGCTCGGGGTCTTCGCCGTCCTCGCCGTCGCAATCAGCCGGAGCCCTTCGATCCAGACGGCGACACCCGCCGATCCGGAGGCATCGATTGCGGCGATCGGGCGGATGCTTGTCTCGAGCCACCTGCTTCCGCTCAAGATGATCGGCGTGCTGCTGACGGTCGCCCTGATCGGTGGTGTGCTCGGGGCGATGCAGGAGGGAGGAAAGCTTGAACGATGATTACGCTGGAATCGTTTCTTCTGGTCTCCGCCCTGCTCTTTGCTCTGGGGCTGGCCGCGGTGCTCACCCGGCGCAACGCGATCATGATCCTGATCGGCATTGAGCTGATGCTCAGCGCCGCAAACCTCAATTTTGTCGCATTCTGGCGTTTCGGCGCGAATCCGGAAGCGCTCACCGGGGTGCTTTTCGTGCTCTTCTCCATCGCGGTCGCCGCCGCCGAGGCCGCCGTGGGTCTGGCACTGATCATCATGATCTACCGCCACTACCGTTCGATCAACCCGCTCAAATTCAATGTTCTGAATGGCTGACGCATCCTGGATTGCTCATTTGCTCTGGTTGCTTCCCGTCCTGCCTTTGGCGGCGGCCGCCGGGGTTACCGTATCCCCGCCATCACGACGGCGGCGCGCGGCAGCCGCGACGATCGGCGCCCAGGCTGTTGCGTTCCTGATCGCCTCCGCACTGTTTCTGGTTGTTCTGAAATCGTCCGGCGGCGGCGACGAAATCGTTCGCCAGACCTTCAACTTCACCTGGTTCAATTTCGGATCATCCTCCCTGGAGCTGGGGCTTCTCCTGGATCCGCTGAATGCTCCGATGCTCGTCATGGTGACGTTCGTCGGACTCTTGATCTGTATCTACAGCGTCGCCTACATGAGTAACGACGCCAATTTTGTACGGTTCTTCGCATTTCTGTCGCTCTTCTCGGCCGCGATGCTCGGACTGCTGGTTGCCAACAACCTGCTGCTCCTGTTCATCTGCTGGGAGCTCGTCGGACTCGCATCCTATCTGCTGATTGGATTCTGGGCGCACAAGCCGAGTGCTGTCGCCGCGGCGAAAAAGGCGTTTATCACCACGCGCATCGGGGATCTCGGTTTCTTCCTGGGCATGATCTGGCTTTACGCGGAAGCCGGTACCCTTCAGTTCTACGCCGGAGGGGCCGGCATCCTCGAGCAATCAACCCTCACCCAACTCGCCGCCGGCATCACCATCGGGGGAATGGCGCTCGCCACCGCGATCTCTCTGCTCTTGTTCTGCGGCGCGGCGGGAAAGTCCGGGCAGTTTCCGTTTCACGTCTGGCTGCCGGACGCCATGGAGGGACCGACTCCTGTCAGCGCGCTGATTCACGCCGCCACGATGGTCGCGGCCGGCGTCTTCCTCGTCGCGCGGGTATTCCCGCTTTTCGCCGCGACCGCCGGGCCCGACCTCGTGTCGACCGCTTTGACGACGGTCACCTGGATCGGCGCGTTCACCGCGGTGTTTGCGGCCGCAATCGCCGTCGCTCAGACGGATATCAAGCGCATTCTCGCGTACTCCACGGTCTCACAGCTCGGGTTCATGATGCTTGCACTCGGCGTAGGGGGCGTCGCGGCAGCCATCGTTCACCTGATCGCTCACGCCTTCTTCAAGGCCCTGCTCTTTCTTGGGGCCGGGTCCGTTATTCACGGATGCGGTGATGAACAGGATATCCGGAAGATGGGCAGCGTCCGTCGGTTCATGCCCATCACCTTCGCCACGTATGCGATCGGGATGATGGCATTGTCGGGCTTTCCGTTCTTCTTTTCCGGTTTCTGGAGCAAGGAGGAGATCCTGCACGTGGTCCATGGATGGCCGCAGTCGCCGGTTCCGTTCTATCTGGCCCTGGCCGGAACGGCGCTGACCGCCTTCTACATGACCCGGCAGATGCGCTTCGTCTTCTTCGGCAACTCCCGCGCCGAAACCGCCGCGAAACCGCACGAGAGTCCCCGGATCATGACGGTGCCGTTGGCTGTGCTTGCCGCCGCCGCAGTCCTCCTGGGGATCTTCGCGACGCCGGCCTGGCCCTGGTTTCACCGGTTCATCACCGGTGGGACGGCCACGGTGGATTTTGGACGCCTGTTCACCGCGGGTACGCTCGGGCTCATGTTCCTCTCGATCCTTCTGGTCGGCGCGGGCGTCGGCACGGCATGGGTTGTCTATCGCCGCCTTCCCGGCAGCGCAAGCGCCCCCGATCCGCTCGAACGGCGACTGCCGCGTCTCTACCGGGCCCTGGCCGATCGGCTCTATATCGACGAGCTCTACAACGCCACACTCATCCCGCTCCACGGTGCAGCCGGTCGCGCGGCGGACGGCCTGGACCGTTTCGTGTGGAACGGGATGGTCGCCGCCCTCACCCGCATTATCCTGTTGCTCTCCGCGCTCAGCCAGATAACCGACCGCCGCCTTTTCAACCAGGGGTTCGACTCCGGCTGTGAGATCCTGCGCCGTTCCGGGGGCCGGGTCTCTGGAGCGCACAACCGCAACATCCAGGCCCGCCTCGTCTACATAGGATCGGGGATGGTTCTGCTGTTCATCTTATTCGCATGGATATGAGTGCTTTCCCTTTCCTTTCGCTTCTGATCGTGCTGCCGCTGATGGGTGCGGTTGTGACGGTCATGATGCCACGGAACCGGCCGCACATCGCGCAGAGGACGGCCCTCGGGTTTGCTCTCGCATCGCTCGGGGTCACCCTCGTTCTCTGGAGCCTCTTTGACACAGGGTCGGGCGCGCTTCAGTTCGTCGAGCGGGTTTCGTGGATCCCGGCTCTGAATGCGGACCATTTCCTCGGGTTGGACGGCTTGAGCCTGCTCCTGGTGCTGCTCACCGCCCTCGTCATCCCGTTCGCCCTGGCGGTCCCGGTCCCCGCCTCGGATACCCGGAACGTGTACTACGCGCTGCTGCTCACCCTCCAGGCGATGATAACCGGGGTCTTTCTGTCGCTGAACTTCGTTCAATGGTTTCTCTTCTGGGAGTTGAGTCTGATTCCGGCATTTCTCCTTATAAAGATCTGGGGGGGACCGGCGCGGACGGCGGCCGCGTACCAATTTTTCCTGTACACGTTCGTCGGGAGCATAGCCATGCTCCTCGGATTCCTGGCCCTGTACCTGGCGACGGGACTGTTCGACTTCATCGCGCTGGCGGAACTCGCGCGCACCAACGGGTTGGCGGAGGCACTCGGCGAACGCTTTGCCTTCAGGTTCGCATCGGAAACGCTGTTGTTGATCGTGTTCGGAGCTGTGTTCCTCGGTCTGGCGGTGAAGGTTCCCGTGTTCCCGTTTCACACCTGGCTTCCCGAGGCCTACACCCAGGCGCCGATCGGGGTGACAATGGTCCTGACAGGACTGCTCTCAAAGATGGGGCTCTACGGATTTCTGCGGATTCTGCTCCCCGTCTTTCCGGAACAGATTCAGGCGATGCAGACCGTACTGCTCGCGCTGGCGGTGGCGACGATCGTCCTGTCGGCCCTCGCCGCGTTGGCTCAGACCGATTTGAAACGGATCCTTGCCTACTCTTCGATCAACCACCTCGGATACTGCCTGCTCGGCGTGTTCGCGGTGGTGACGGTGATCGAACCTGATGGAGGACGGCTCGCCGGCCGGGAGGCCGCCCTGAGCGGCGTCTTCCTGCAGATCTTCAACCACGGACTGACCGCGTCGGCTCTGTTCTGCTTCGTCGGGTTCATCGAAACGCGAAGCGGCGGGTTGCGCGGCGTGGCGGATTTTGGCGGCTTGCGCAAGGTCGCCCCGGTTCTCTGCGGTCTGATGGGGATCAGCCTCTTCTCCTCGCTCGGTCTGCCGGGTCTCAACGGGTTTGTCGGGGAGTTCCTCATTTTCAAGGGCGTGTTCTCGCTAAACGGATGGGCTGCTGTTCTGGCCCTTCCCGGACTGCTGGTCACGGCGGTGTTCATCCTGCGCATTCTCGCCAGCGTCTTCTCGGGGCCGTTGAACCCCGATTGGCGTGCATTCCCGGATCTGTCGGTTCGCGAGCGATTGATCGTGGCACCGGCGGTCGCGCTCATGTTTCTCATCGGGATCTTCCCCGCGCCGCTCCTCAACCTTTTCAACGAGACCGTGATCATCACATTCCAGCTCATGCCATGATCGAGTGGACATTCATCTCGGCATTCGCGGGTGCTGCAGTGCTGCTTCTGCTGCCGCCCCACCGCAAGATGCTTGCGCGGATCGTCGCGCTCGCGGCGGCCTGCATCGGGTTTGGCATCGCACTGGCTGCGTTCTTCCTCTTCGAGCGGGGCGCGGGCGCGGAGCCGTTCCAGTTCGTCGTCGAGCGGGACTGGATCCCGGCGCTCGGGATCGGGTTCCATCTGGCGGCAGATGGAATCAGCCTTGTTCTGCTGCTGCTCACCGGTGTGATCGCGATCACCGGCGTGCTATTTTCCTGGAACATCGAAAAGTCCCCCAAGCAGTTTTTCGCCCTTTTTCTCATCATCATCGGCGGGGCGTACGGCGTCTTCGTCAGCTTTGATCTCTTCCTGTTTCTGGTATTCTACGAGATCGTCATTCTCCCCAAATATTTACTGATCGCGGGCTGGGGTTCCACGAATCGGGAGTACGGCGCGATGAAACTGACCCTGTACTCGATCCTGGGAAGCGCGCTGGTGCTGGCGGCAGCCATGGCAGCGTATGTTGTCGCCGGCTTGGGCAGCTTCAACCTGTTTGAACTGGCCGGGGTGGCGTACGCGCCGGCTTTTCAGGCCTGGGCCTTTCCCATGATGTTCCTCGGTTTTGCCGTATTGGCGGGGATCTGGCCGTTCCACACCTGGGCCCCCACCGGCCACGTCGCGGCTCCCACGGCGGCGTCGATGCTCCTCGCCGGCGTGGTTATGAAACTGGGCGCTTATGGCGCCTTGCGCGTGGCGATGCCCTTTTTCCCCGAGGGGCTCGAGCAGTGGCGGATCCCTTTCGCGGTCCTCGCAGCCATCGGGATCCTCTACGGGGCGCTTGCCGCTCTGGCGCAGCGCGACCTGAAGTTCGTGATCGGCTACTCGAGTATCAGTCACATGGGTTTCGTGCTGCTCGGCCTGCTTACGCTGAACACGCTGGGGATCGGCGGCGCCGTCCTTCAGATGTTTTCGCACGGAATCATCGCCGCACTACTCTTTGCTGTGGTGGGGCGGATGGTCTATGACCGAACGCACACCCGGGAGCTGGCCGACCTCGGCAAGCTCCGATTGTCGCGGGCACTTCCCTTTGCCGCGGTCACGTTTACCGTGGCTTCCGCCGCTTCCATGGGGCTGCCCGGCTTCAGCGGATTTATCGCTGAGTTGACCATCCTGCTCGGCGCCTGGGATTCGATCCCGCTGCTCCTGTTGCTGGTCGGTCCCGGGGTGATCATAACGGTCGCCTTTACCCTGAAGGCACTCCAGGCCTCCTTCTTTGGCGACAACACCGATTCCCCCGGTACAGTGCCGGCGCTTCCTCCAATATCCGCGCCGGAGCGTGTGGGAGCGATCGTCCTGATGGCGATCGCGCTGGCCGTCGGTCTGCATCCGACACCGCTGCTCGACCTGATCCTCGGCAGCTTCGACAGCGCCCTGATGAGTTCCCTTCTCAAGTAACCGTCCAGGATGAACTACATTGAATTCACCGTTTTTCTTCTGCCGGAAATCGTTCTGCTGGTCACCGCCCTCGCTGTAATCGGAATCGATTGTGCGCGGCGCGGAAAGGCTGCGACGGGGGCGGGTGGCACCCTTGCTTCCGCCTCCCTCTGCGCGGCGGGAATCCTGGTCGCCGCGCTGATCATCCTGATTATGCCGCAGGAAGGGCGTATCGCGGGCGGCATGCTCGTTCTCGACCCTCTCACGCGGCTCTTCAAGCTGGTTCTGCTGGCAATGACGCTCGTGGCCGTTCTCATGCTGATGGAAACCCGTCCGGTCCGCCACGTCGGTGAAAACTTCGCCGTCATGCTCTTCGCTGCGATCGGGATGATGCTGGTCGTGGGGACCGAGGAATTGCTGGTCCTGTTTATCGGCCTGGAACTGACCGGGATTTCCCTCTACGTCCTGGTCGGGTTTGCACGGTCGGATATCCGCTCCGCCGAAGCCGCCCTGAAATACTTCCTTTTCGGCAGTGTTTCCGCCGCATTCCTGCTCTTCGGCCTGAGCCTGATCTACGGGTTCTCCGGGAGCACCGAGTTGGGGGAAATCGGTGTTGCGATGCAGGCGGGAGGGATGGAGCCTTTACTGGCTGTCGGACTGGTTATGACGCTCGTGGGGTTCGGCTTCAAAGTCGCAGCCGTACCGTTTCATCTGTGGGCGCCGGATGTCTACCAGGGAGCACCGGCTCCGGCTGCCGCATTGGTTGCATCTGCCTCGAAGGTCGCTGGATTCTTTATTCTCGCGAAAGTCCTGCTGCTCGGCTTTGCCGGCGCCGAAGGAGGGGCGGCGTGGGGTGGCTTTCAGCCCGGATGGGTTCCGCTGATCGGCGTGATGGCGGCGCTCTCCATGGTCGTCGGCAATCTGGCGGCGTTGGTGCAGAACCGCGTGCGGCGGCTTCTCGCCTATTCCGGAATTGGTCATGCCGGCTTCATGCTGATCGCGCTCATGGCGGCGACCCCGGCCGCCCTGGCATCCGTCCTGTTCTACGTGGTCATCTATGGATTGACCACGCTCGGTGCCTTTGGCGTTGTCACCGTCGTGTTGCGCGCCCGGGAGGGAGACCGTCTCTCCGATTTCGCCGGGATGAGCCGCCAGGCGCCCCTGCTTTCGTTCTCCATGCTGATTTTTTTCGTCTCGCTCGCAGGGCTTCCTCCGCTCGCCGGATTCTTCGGAAAGTTTTACCTGTTCACCTCGGCCATGGGGGCGCAGGCGGCACCGGGTGGCCAGCCCGGCATGCTTTGGCTGGTTCTGTTGGCCCTCGTGATGAGTGCGATCTCCCTTTACTACTACCTGCTCGTGCTGAAGCAGATCTTCTTTGTCGAAGCAGCAGAAGGAACCCCGGTTATCCGCGCCTCGAAAACCGGCACCTGGACCTGCTCGATCCTCGCCGCCGCCACAATCGTGCTCGGATGCTATCCCGGGATCCTGCTCGGACCGATCCGTCTAGCGGTCGGCGCGGCGTTCTGAGGGCCGGCCAGGTGCGGGATATTCCCGACGTTGCGGCAGCCATCGGTTCCATCAGACCGATGCGGCCGAGATGTGCTCCAGCAAGTCCCTCCGCCGGGGAGCCTCTTCGGGAATTGCATTCGCGCTTCTGAGTGATTTAAGCTGTTCGGACAAATGACGCCGACTGAATCAGGCCGTATCGCCGAGGAGTTGTGGGACGAGGCAAAGAGCACCTTTCTGAACCATCCGCAAGAGGCGCTCAAATTGCTGGATCGTGCCGAGGCAGCACTCGACGACGCGGCCGGGGATCTACCAATCCGGATCCAATTGACTCGCGCATCCGCGGCGCAGGTCCTCTCCCGGTCCGACGACACCCGCAAGGCTCTGGATCAGGCACTGGCGGGCCTCGCGGAGAACCCGGACCCGAGGCTGCTCGCCTCGGCGTACAATATCCGCGCGATGGACGCCTCGCAGCACGGCCGATACGCGGACGCGGTGCGATTCCTTCAGCAGGCACTGGAGCAGGGCCGGGCGTGCGGCGAACCGGAAGTGATCGCCCACCTCTGCAACAATCTGGCGCTCGATTTCATCTACCTCGGTGAAACGGAACGGGCTGCCGAGTATCTCAAAGAGAGCCTCGAGGCGTGGAATCGGGCGAAATCCAGTGATGGTCGGGCGCACGCCCTGCTGAACCTCGGGTTCTTGCACGAACAACGGGGAGAATCCGGGGCCGCAATCGACTACTACCATCAGGCCGAGCGGCTATACGACCGTGAGCAGAACCTGCGGGGCGTCATCAAAACCCGTATGAACATGGCCACCGCCCTGGGGAACCTGGGCCGCACCGATGAAGCGATTGCCACCGGCCGCTCGGCGTTGGAGACGGCGCGGGAGTTCGGCGATCCGACCCACCTGGCCCATGCGATCGACGGACTTGCGACCCTGATGGCGAATTCGGGGCAGATGGATGGAGTCGCCGGGATGTACGCGGAATCACTGCGCCTCTACGAGGAAACCGGATCCGTCCGTGGTCAGGCGCTGGTGCACCAGCATATTGCGCGCATCCATCCGGAGGGCTCGGATACACGCCACGACGAGCTCACTGACGCGCTGTACCACGCCGAGCGGGCCGATCTGAAGCCTCTCCTGGTGGAGATTCGGCGTGACCTGGCGCATGCCTGTAAAGCGCGGGGCGATTGGAAAGATGCGTACACCCACCTGCTCGAATCCTCGAGGCTCGAAAAGACGGTGCTCTCGGAACGCGCGGCGCGTCACCTGGAAACCCTGCGCGTGACCCATGAGGTTGAGCAGGCGCATCAGGCCGCCGAGCAGGAGCGCATCCGCAGCGGGAAACTCGAGGAGGCCCTCCGGGAGGTCGAGCGCTTGCGCGACCTTGCCGAAGAGGAGAGCCGGCAGAAGTCGATGATCCTCAAGATGGCCGCTCACGATCTGCGCAACCTCGCCGGCGGCGTTCGGCAATGCCTGGAGATCGTTGAGGAGGAGATGCATTCCTCCCGGGACAAACGCGCGTTCGAAGAGACGGTGTCGATGGCGCTCAAGGCGAGCAAGGATCTGTTCGATACACTCACCGAGTTGATGAGCGCAGCGGTGATCGAGCGTGGCAGCCTTGAGATTTTTCCGGTTCTTGTGGACCTCACCGAGTTTCTCGAGGAAACCGGCAATGAGTGGCGCCGGAGGCTCGAGGTCAAGCAGCAATCGCTCCAGAGCGATATTCCGTCGGGGTTGAAGGTCGAAGCGGATCTTATCCGGTTGCGCGAAATCGTGGACAATCTCCTCAGCAACGCCTCCAAGTTCGCTCCGGCAGACACGACGATCACCCTGAGCGCGGAATCCGACGCCGACGCGATCGCAATCCACATCGCCGACCAGGGGCCGGGTATTTCCGAATCGGAGCAGGACTTGATGTTTCGTCCTTTCCAGACGCTTTCCGCCCGTCCCACGAGCGAGGAGGGCAGCACCGGCATCGGGCTCCATATCGTCAAAACCCTCGTGGAGCTCCACGGGGGAACCGTCTCTATGAACAACCTTCCCGAAGGGGGGTGTCGCTTCACGGTACGGCTCCCGGTGACCCGCAGCGACGTGTCCATGCCGTGCGCGCATTCGAGGTAACGCGCGCCCTGTGCCGCTTCAATGCAGTCCGAGCTCCGGCGGTCT
>SLNJ01000099.1 GCA_007133065.1 Opitutales bacterium | reverse complement strand
GCGATCGTCGCCAGCGTTGCCGACCCGGGCGTCATCGTCACCGCCTCGTCCGCCTCGATCCGCAACGCCTCGCCCATCGCGATCGCAAACGACGCGATCGTGATCGTCAGGTCCCCGGCGGGATCCGCGCCGCTCAAATCGAAAGTGCCCGCGACGCCGACAAGATCACCCTGGACGAACCCGCCCTCGGGGAAGAGCAGGAGGTCTTCAATCTGAAGCCCGATCGTGCCGTCGACACTGACGCCGGTCTCCGTGTATGTGACGTCAAAATTCTCGGCGGAGAGCGTGGCCGTGCCGATGGTCAGAAAATCTCCAATCGCCCCCTCGCCTGCCGAATCGAGCGTCAGGGTGGCGTCGGCAATCGCGAACCCGTCCTTCCGCACGGTCACCTCGCCGGTCTCAAAGGCGGCGAACCCGTCGATCAGGGGCGAAGCGATCGCCGCGTTCTGGAGCGTGACCAGGACCTGGCTATCGGGGCCCTCCGGATCGTAGTTGATTGTGAACTCCCCACCCGAGACCTGCAGCGCCTCGCCCACCGTAAGGGCGTAGTTGTCTCCCGTGAAACTGAAGGTTTCGTTGTCGGGATCGAACGCGCCCGTAAACGTGTCCTCGACGTTCTCCTCGATCTCAAGCTTGAACACCCGTCCCGGGAATAGCGTCGCCGCTGCGCCGGAGATCAGGATCTGACCGCTGATGAAATCCTCTCCTGAGAACTCGATGTTTTCAAAGGAAACACTTAAGTCGAAGATCGCCAGGAACCCGTCCAGTTCGATATCGTCCAATTCAATGACGAGATCGTCCGTGAGATCACCGCTCTCATACCGGTCGAGAACCTCGTCAATCAACTCACCGAGGTCGTCGATTCCGTCCCAGAAATCAGGCTCGCTGTCCGCGGCGGAAGTCGCTGATGATGGGGCTGTAGCGGCGATATAAGGCCAGATCAACTGGGAATCGCCCTCATCGGGTCCGGAGGAAGCGATCGTGGGGAAAGCAGTCGATTCGGCATCACCCTCATGGCCGGCAGGAGGGGCGTTTGCAGCCGTCAAGGTAGCGGTTAGTCGTTCTGGAAATGGGTCGGATTCGGCGGCGGCGCTCGCTACAAGGGTTCCGCTCTGCGTATGCGAATCGTGGAGACCGGCCGCAACGACCAGAACGGATTCGGCGTCCACCATGTTCGACGATGCGCCCCCGGATCCCTCCGAAGCAGACGTGCTATCGTCCCCCGCGAGCGCCGTCACATCGGCGTCGGAAGCATCCGCAGGCGCGGGGGCATTCGCGCCGTTCTCCGATCCGGAATCCTCTTCGGAATCCGCGGCGATCAGCTCGGATGCATCTGCTCCCGGCGCGCCATCAACATCGCTGTTGTCGGAATCGGAACCCTCTGGTGTGGACGCGGTGTTATCGCCGGCATCGGGCGCGGGATCCGCTTCCCCTTCATCCTGCTCCGATGCAACATCTGCGAGGCCCGCAAAGATATCCTCGGCGGCCGCGTCAAAATCGTTCGGGTCAACCGGACGCTCCTCTGCGTTGACGAGAAGCTCCTCCTCGATCACCCCGACCTGATCCTCGAACAATAACTCCTCCGCCACCGCGGCAGCGCCAAGTAAGGTGTCCGCCGACAGCAAAATGCGAGGCTCAAGCTGCTCAAGCTCGAACCGACCTGTTTGACTGTCTCGTCTCCCCCGCATTTGAACTGAAGATCCCTCAGCGAACCCCCAACCGGTCTCAGGAACACGTCGTAAAACGTGTTCCGAGGACAGGCGGTGCGCCCAGCTAAGCCATTGTGATCGGTTATGCGCTGCGTTCCGTAGAAGTCAAGCAGATTTCTCTTACAAAAATGGACTTCAACCATGCCGCGATCGGATCGTACGGCAGAGGCCCCGCCGGCTTCCGCCGGCGGGGCCCTCAGACGTGCAGGCCGGCACGGACCCCGAAACCGTGCTGCCTGCGGGGAACAACTCGCGCTTAAAACGCCAGCGTCGCAGCGGCGCCCCAGTAGACCTGGTTATTGGGGAGGATGCTCTCGCTGTTGCCGGCGTAACGGCCTCCGACCGAGACGGATGCATTCGGGTTGATCTCGTAAACGAGATCGGCCGTCAGGCCGTAATACCAGTAATCCGGAGCGCCATCGGCGATATAGTACCCGAGGTACGCTCCGACATCGATCGCGAGCGGTCCCTCGAGCGGAAAGCTCTCGCCGATCGAAGTCTCGAGAATCCAATCCTCCAGATCGAAGTCATAGAAAACATAGAAGGCCGGCTCGAACGGCAGGTCCATCCCGGTGCCGATGTAGACCTCCCGCGTCGCTTCCTCCCCCGCCACGTTCGGGTACCAATAGTACGTGAATCCCACATCAAACGCGAGCTCCGGCGCGACCTGGAACTCGAAACCTCCGTAGAGATCGACCTCGTTCAGGCTCTCCCCGGACTTGAGCGAGCTGCTGCTCCAGACACCGGCATAGCCGGGGCCGTACGCGGCCTCGATTCCGGGTTGCAGCTGTGCTCCCCCGAGTTTGACGCCGCGAAACGAGTATTCGGACTCGAATGCGAACACGCTCTCAATGGTCAATTCCTCCGCGACCAGCGGCGTGAATGCGATGGCCCCGGAAGCGAGCGCGAGGGTTGATTTCAGAATGTTAATACTCATGGTCTGCATTGGTTTTCGATGAATTATGGGCCGGCGCCGATATGCGGTGCGCTATCGCACGCGTCCCATTGCCACCAACAGCCAGTTCCATGCCAGTCTGCGTTTCATGCGTGAGAATGCGCTGAGACCGGACATTTTTGACCACGCGAACGCGAGCACGCTCTCGCGATCGGAAACCTTGATCTCATCCCGCTCGGGGTCGCTTACCTCGCGCAGCACATAACCATTGCGACCGGGCCAAAGCCGGGGTTCACCGACCTCACCCAGGCGTTACACGCTGAACTCGGAATGGTAATCCTGGAGCGACCTCACGGACTCCTCGCCGGCGATGCGTGCGGCGATCCCTTCGGAGGCGGCCAGACCCGCGCCGACGGTGGTCATATACGGGACGCGATGCCGCACGGCCGCCTTGCGTATATAAGAGTCGTCGGTGACGCTTAATTTTCCGGACGGGGTGTTCACGATCATCTGAATGTCTCCGTTCTTGATGGCATCGCCGATATTCGGACGGCCTTCGTGCATTTTCATGATCGCTTCGCTTTCGATCCCATACTCCGCCAGGAATGCGCGGGTGCCGGTTGTGGCGAACAGACGAAACCCGTTCTGACGGAAGTTCCGGGCGGTCCGCACGAGGCGTCCATCGCGATCCCTGACGCACACCGTGAGGAGCGCCGTCCCCTGGGTCGGGAGCGTCGCGTTGGCGGCGTTCTGAGCCTTAAAAAAGGCGAGCCCGAAGGAATCGGACATCCCGAGAACCTCGCCGGTCGAGCGCATCTCCGGCCCGAGCACCGGATCGACCTCCGGGAACATATTGAAGGGAAAGACGGATTCCTTCACACCGAAGTGGGCGGGCGGGTCATCGCTCAGGTCAAAATCGGCCAGCCTCTTTCCCATCATGATCTCCGTTGCCATGCGCGCCATGGACAGTCCGCACACTTTGGAGACCAGGGGCACGGTACGCGAGGCGCGCGGGTTGGCCTCGAGAACGTACACGGTGTCCTCACAGATGGCGTACTGCATGTTCATCAACCCGACGACCTTCATCTCCCGTGCGATTCGGCGCGTGTAATCACGAATGGTCTCCTGGTGCTCCCGGGATATGGTAGTTGGCGGAATCACGCATGCTGAATCGCCTGAATGCACGCCTGCTTGTTCGATGTGCTCCATAATGGAGGGAACGAAAGCGTCGTGGCCATCTGCAATGGCATCGGCTTCCGCTTCGATCGCGTTGGTCAGATACTTGTCGATCAGGATTGGCCGGTCCGGTGTCACATCGACCGCGGCGAGCATGTAAGAGCGGAGCATCTCCTCGTCGTACACGATCTCCATTCCCCGGCCGCCGAGAACATAGGAGGGCCGCACCATCAGGGGATAGCCGATCTCCGCCGCGATCGCCAGAGCGTTCTCGAAATCCAGGGCCATGCCACTCGGGGCCATTGGGATCGCGAGCCGCTCCATAAGAATGCGGAATCGGTCACGGTCCTCGGCAAGGTCGATGGTGTCGGGGGAGGTTCCAAGGATCCGCACACCGGCCTCCTCCAACTCGCGAGCGATGTTCAGCGGAGTCTGTCCTCCGAACTGGCAGATGACTCCCCGCGGTTTCTCCTTGGTGTAGATCTGGAGGACATCTTCGACAGTCAAGGGCTCGAAATAGAGCTTGTCCGATGTATCGTAGTCGGTGGAGACGGTTTCCGGGTTACAGTTCACCATGACCGTCTCGACCCCCATATCGCGGAGGGCAAAGGCGGCATGCACGCAGCAGTAGTCGAACTCAATCCCCTGCCCGATCCGGTTGGGACCGCCTCCCAGGACCATGACCTTGTTCGGATTATTGGTTGCCTCGACGGCGTCCGGAGCGTTGTAGCTCGAGTAGTAGTAGGCCGCATGCTCCACCCCGCAGACCGGAACCGGATGCCAACCCTCCACAATGCCCGCCCGCTCACGGTGTGCACGGATCTCCGCCTCCGGCAGGTCGAGGAGACCGGCCAGGTACCGATCGGCGAACCCATCCTCCTTGGCCCGCCTCAAGAGGGCATCGGGAAGGGGCTTGCCCCGGCGCCCAAGGATCTCCTCCTCAAGATCCACGAGCTCCTTCATCTGCTCGATAAACCACCGCTTGATATGTGTCTTGTTGTGCAGCGCATCGACGGTGGCGCCTTTGCGCAATGCCTCGTACATGACGTATTGCCGCTCGCTGGTGGGATCCTTGAGCAGAAGCATGAGCTCGTCCAGCGAGGCGGCGCGAAACGCGGCAACACCTCCGAGTCCACTGCGGCCGTTCTCGAGCGAACGCAACGCTTTTTGGAACGCCTCCTTGTAGTTTTTCCCGATGCTCATTACCTCGCCGACAGCCCGCATCTGGGTGCCAAGCCGATCCTGGACGCCCTTGAATTTCTCAAAGGCGAAGCGGGGGAATTTGACGACCACATAATCGCCGCCGGGTGTGTAGCGGTCGAGCGAGCCCTCGCGCCAGTATGGAATCTCCTCGAGTGACATTCCGCCCGCGAGCTTGGCGGAGATCAGGGCGATTGGAAATCCGGTTGCCTTCGAGGCGAGCGCGGATGATCGGGAGGTGCGGGGGTTGATCTCGATGATGACGATGCGACCCGTCGCCGGATCATGGGCGAACTGGACATTGGTGCCGCCGATAACACCGATGCACTCCACAATGGCATAGGCATGATCGCGAAGGCGCCGCTGAACGTGCTCGGAGATGGTGAGCATCGGGGCGGTGCAAAAGGAGTCGCCGGTGTGGACACCCATCGGATCAACGTTCTCGATGTAGCAGACCGTCACCAGCTGATTGCGCTCGTCGCGCACGATTTCGAGCTCCAGCTCCTCCCAGCCGAGCACGGACTCCTCGACCAGGATCTGGTCGACCATGCTCGCCGCAATGCCCCGGGCGGCGACGAGCCGCAACTCCTCGATGTTGTAGACCAGGCCGCCTCCCGTGCCACCCATCGTGTATGCGGGGCGAATCACCACCGGATAACCGAGCTCGCCGGCAACCCGCTCGGCCTCATCAACCGTATACACCGCCTCGCTCTTCGGCATTTCTATGCCGAGTTGCGTCATCATGTTCTTGAATGCGGTGCGGTCCTCTCCCCGTTCGATGGCGTCGAGCTGAACGCCGATCACACGGACGCCGTATCGGTCCAGGACGCCGTGTTTTTTGAGCTCACACGCGAGATTGAGCGCGGTCTGCCCCCCGAGGTTGGGCAACAGGGCGTCGGGACGTTCCCTGGCAATGATCCGCTCCATCATCCCGAGGGTCAGGGGTTCGATGTAGGTGACGTCCGCCATACCGGGATCGGTCATGATCGTGGCCGGGTTGGAGTTTACGAGGACGACATGGTACCCGAGTTCCTTAAGCGCCTTGCAGGCCTGGGTTCCCGAATAGTCGAATTCGCAGGCCTGTCCGATCACGATGGGACCGGAACCGATTATCATCACTTTGTTGATTTCATCCAGTTTGGGCATACAGAGGATTCCTTTTCACGATGTTTGATCAAAATATCACCCGTTACCGAAACACGCCGTGTGCGACGAAACGGGACGCCCGCCTCTCACAATTCCAGTCGTAGTCGAAGGCTCGTGGTTCATTGCCTTCGATCAGACCGCCTCAATGCAACTCGGCGGCTTGGCCGCGATGTTATAGGTAACGCTCACCACGCCGGGAACCTCCGCGACAAGACGATCGGCAATCCGCCTCAGGTGCGCGAAGGAAAGCTCCGTCGGAACCGCCGTCACCGCGTCCCGGCTCTCCCAGCACCGCACCTCAACCTGGAGCCCGAAATCGCGCTTCCCGTTCCGGATTCCTGTAACCAAATCCTCGTGCAAAACCGCCAGGTATTGGAATGCGTTCACCTGCGCGAGTTCCGCCTCCACGATCCGAGTGGCCTTCCGCACGATCTCGATCCGTTCCGGCGTCGCTTCACCGATCACCCGTGCGGCAAGCGCCGGCCCAGGGAACGGGGGACGTTCGGCGATCTCCCCGGGCAGTCCAAGCGCCCGGCCCACAGCGCGAACGGCCGGTTTCCGCAGCGAGACGATCGGCTCTGTCACCCGATATCCGAATTCGGCCTCCGGATCAATCCCGAGTTGGGCAAACACATTGTGCTGGCGCTTAATCCCCGCCATGGTCTCCTCGACATCCGTGAAAATCGTCCCCTGCAGGAGGACCTTTGCCCCGCTCTCCCGCACAAGCCCGGCGAACACATCCTTGTAGAAAACCTGGGTAATCCCTTTCTCCCGCTTCTCTTCCGGATCCGTAACTCCTTTCAACGCAGCGAAGAACTTCTCCCGCGCATCGACGACATGCACGGGGACGCCGAGTGCGGCGAACCAGCCGACGATGCGGTCCACTTCCCCCTCACGCATCAGTCCATTCTCCACAATATAGGTCTTCAAGCGGTCCCCCAGGGCCCGGTGTCCGAGCAAGGTCACCACCGCCGAATCCACTCCGCCCGAAAGAGCGCTGATCGCGGTGTCGTCCCCAACTGCCTCCCGAATCGCAGCCACCTGCTCCCGGATGAACGCATCAGCGTCCAGATCCTCCAGCTTCACTTCCCGTATCGAGCTCGTTCCATCTCCCATTACCTTACCTTGAGGTTGTTTTTTTGGGGTGTCCATCTGAGACTCACATGCGGGGGATTTTTTTTACTCCCGGGAGCCTTCTGATAATCCTTCGCCGCCCGCGATTCAAGGACTCCGGGCCGGCACGAGTGAGGCTTCGATCTCAACCTCGAGTTCCGGGCGGCAGATCTGCGCGGACAGGAAACGGACTTCATCCCCTTCCCGAAACAAACGTTCCCGGAGGCGGGCGCGAACCTGCTCCAGATCGCGGGGATGGCGAAGGTATACGAAAAACACCCGCCGCGCCCAGCGGCCGCCGAGAAAACAGGATCCCAGCCCCATCAGACGCGAGAGCTCGTCCAGGTTCCGCAACGTGGTATCCAACTGGTGCATTACGTCGCCGGATCCGACGCTGGAATGCCCCATGATCGAGGAGGTTCCCGCAACCCATATCAGCGGATCGTTCGCGCCCGGAAGAGTCAGGCGCGTAGCGCGGGCGAAGCACGGCGGACGCGGCCCGTGTTCTTCGGGGTATCGATAAGCGGACATCTGCCGGGGGTTCTCCAGGTGCTCGGGGCGTCGCCGGGCGGCGCAGAAGAGGATCGTGAGCGGCGCATCCTCCGGGGCACCGACACCGGTTGCCGCGGGGAGGAGTCCATCCCAGGCGCCCGTCCCATAGTACTCCTGGAACGCCGCGTAGCGACCCTCGTTGAAGCTCCAATAGCCGGGACGCTCGCCCTCCGTCTTATGGATTCCCGGG
Source organism: Opitutales bacterium (assembly GCA_007133065.1). Taxonomy (GTDB): domain Bacteria; phylum Verrucomicrobiota; class Verrucomicrobiia; order Opitutales; family Oceanipulchritudinaceae; genus SLNJ01. Next base: position 7,439 of record SLNJ01000099.1, on the reverse strand, counting down.
ATATAGTTCCACAGGCGGACCAGGTGGTTTCCGGACGTCTCGCGCAACAACCGTCGGTAGAGATTGCGGGACCGGTCTCTCAGGCTCCCGCGGTCCCAGTCCTGCAGGCATCCGAATAAGATCGGGCTTTTGGGTCCCGAGACAACACATCCCGCGTCGCACGGTTCCCATCTCATCTCCCTGCATCGAAATACAAGCGTCGCTTCGGAGGGCTCCAACGGCGCGAGCGGAATCGGAAGCGTGACCTTGGATCCGTCGACCGCGGGACACCGGAATGTGTGGCCGAACACGACCTCCACTTCGTCGATAAGGTTCTCCGGAATCATAAGGTTGTGCTCCCAATTAGGCGAAAGCGGAAGCGGCCAGCAATGTTTTCTTTCCGCGGCAACGCGTGAGCCCATCAGGAAAGCATTGACATACAGGCACTCGGGAACACATTCGATCGGGGCCGATGACCGTTATGAAGCGTGCAATGCTCGCTACGGTGTCCGGGAACGACAATCCATTATTCCCGCTCGCCTTGCCCTGAGAGCAATTCACGAGCGGCGGCGACCGATATCTTCCCACGGTCATCGACCGGAATTCGGCGGACAACACGGACCGTGCGCGGCACCATCCACGCAGGGAAGCTCTCCCGGAGCCATTGGGCGAGCCTCCCGGAAGCATTCCTCATGACAAACAAAGCTCCAAAACTGCGATCTTCCACGAGCGGGATGGCGAGGCAGTCATCGATGTCGGGATTTCGGCGACACCGCTGTTCAAACGCACCCAGGTCCACGCGGCGGCCTCCGATTTTTATCACACGTCCCGAGCGGCCGATGAGCATCACCTCGCCGTTGGGCGCCATCGCCACCTTGTCCCGCAAGAGAAATCGACCGACGCCGCCGACGCGATTTCGATTCCGGTGCGTGAAGACGGCCCGGCTCTCCACCCACAGGCGAGCGCTGCGTCCCACGGTAAGCCGGACCCCCTCAACGGGTGTGCCGACCGCCTCGCCCCGCAACGATGCATGGCCCTTGCGATCGTAAGCGATCGCGCCGGTTTCACTCGTTCCCAGAAAGTTATGCACGCCCCGGCCGTGCCGTTCCAGAAATCGCCGCGCAACCCCCGGATCGAGACGAGCGCCCGCGGAGATGACCCGGCGCAGACGCGGCGCGCGGGGCAGATCGAGCGAGGCCAGGGCCCGGACCACATCGGGGACCGTGGGCAGGACGGTCGCCCCCGAGTCCAGAATCTCCTGCCATAACACTCTCGGGATTGAGGCTCGTGCCGCCACGAGCGGCGTGCCCTGAAGAAAGAACGGGGCGATCAGGTTTCCCAGGCCGTAGGAGTGACCAAAAGGAATGTGTCCGAAATTCACATCGTCGGGGCGGATACCCATGGTAGCGATGATGTTCTGTCCATCCGCAGCGAGCTCGCATTCCCTGAAGAAGCACACTTTCGGCCTCCCCGTCGATCCAGACGTCGTCTTCGCGACCGCGAGCCGGCGGGAGATCCGTGCTGCCTCGTCCAGGCGAACCACCCGCGCGACCTCCATGTCACCCTCGAGGATGCGTTCCACCCCTGCCTCTTTCGCCAAATCGGCGGCTTGGATCGAGGTGAGGGAGGCGTCCAGGGGCATGGCCACTCCGCCAGAACGAAGGATAGCCAGAAAGGCGGCAACCCATCCCGCACTGTTCGGCAGGCGAAATGCGATAATCCGTCCTGCCGCGCGCTCGGGAAGCATCGGACGGATCCGTCCGGCCATATCATCCAACTGCGACGGGGTACAGGGGACGCCGGTCGCGACATCGTGGAGAATCGGCGCGTCGGGTCTCCGCGCGAGCAGGTTGTTCCAGCCTTCGAGGAGGGGTCGATTCATCGCGTCACCCCGCCTTTTCGAACCAGCAAAGCGAGTGTTGCCTCGAGCAAAACATCCCCGATCGATTCCGTTGCGACGGTGCACTGGAAGACGTTGTATCCGACTGATGAGGCGGACTGCAGCTGCGCGTCGACAACGAGGCGTTCATCGCGAGGCAACTGAGGACCCGCCAGCATCATGCTCCGGATCTGCACGAGACGTCCTTCAGCCGCGCTGTTGCCGGCCTCGTCCTTCAGATTGAGAAAGACCCCGGATGCCTGGGCGGCCATCTCAACGGTCCACAGCGACGACTGCGGAGAGTCTCCGGCTCCCGGCGGCAGGGGATGGCAAATCGCACAGCGCAAGAACGTGACGGAATAGTCGAGAATATGGGAGATGAATCGCATGGATTCACCGTGTGGGAGGTTGAGAGCATGTTCCGGGAATTGCATGCCGATGGCGTCTGGGCGGTTTTTCCGATACATGGAGTTGAGACGCGATGATGCCGGCACGGTTCCTCGATTCAACTCGATTGCGCATCGCGGCGTGCCAGGTAGGATTCGGCTGCAAGATACCCGGATCCCACCGTTGCGGCGATGGCGAGGCTGATCGCTGCCACCGCCGGAATGGCGCTGGTTGCAAGAATGCCCGCCACCGCGAATGTTGAGAACGCCGCCAGGCGTATGGATGCCGGACCCTCCCCCGGACGGGCGGCAGCAGCGAAGAACAGGTAATCCATCGCCAGACACGTTCCGACCAGCAGCCCTGCGAAATGGAACAACGAAAGCGTATTCCCGGCCAGGAGGAGCAGGGAAAGCCCGCAGATCAGGGCGCCGGCGGTCATCGCGGTAACGGAGCTGCCCAATTTCCAGGGGAAGACGACGAGCGGTGCGATCGCCAAAACAATGAGAGCCCCGGCGATCGTACCGATGGACTGGCGCCGGTACTGTGTGAGCACAGCCGAAATCGACCCCCCATAATCCAACGGAGCCATCCGCGCCGGGATCGCATCCGGGGGCGGTTCCCGATTCGCGATAGAGACCAAGTGGAATGCATCGCTCTCCTGAGTCAGTAGGATTCGTGCAGGCCCCTGCAAAGCGGTTTCCACCGCAGCAAGGAGGTCCGGCAGCGATTGACCGGGAAGCCGGGCGCGATACGCACGGAACGCTTCCGTGAACGGGGCGAACGCATTGGCACGCAATTCGGCCTCGTCCAGTGCCTCCATGAACCGCGCCTCCCATCTGGGATTCTCCTGCAGAAATACTCGTGCGACCCGGAATTCGCGTGCGGTGGGCAGCAGATCGGCGAGATGCCAGAACGTGTCGCCGGAGGCCTGACGCAGGGACTGCACGGCGGCGTCCCAATCCTCGCCGGCGCTCAGGAAACCGTGTTGATGACCGCCGACCCCGACAGCCCGACGTATGCGCAAATCCCGCTCCATGAGCCCGGGCAATGGCGGCCGCAACGCATCGATGTCCTCCTCGAGTTGAACCCCGGGGATTTGAAACGCCCCCAGGATCACCAGAAGGATCCCGGCCGCCGGCACGATTTTGGCGAGGACGGGAGGGAATCGCCAGTAAAGAAATCGGGAGACCGGCTGCACGGAGTCGTCACCCAGATCATCACGCAGCGTGAAATAGAGATAGTTGAAAGCGAGTGAGAGTGCGATTCCCCCGGCGACAAGGAACCCCACCTGGCGAATCGTGGGGAGCCCCAGCCACGCCAGCGTCAGAAACCCAAGGATCGTGGTCAATCCGATGCCGATCCATGGACGCCGGATCGCGCGGAGGGTTTGTCGGAAATTCGATAAGCCGAGCGTTTCTTTTTTCAGCAACACATGCAGCGTGTAGTCCGCCGCCAATCCACCGAACAACAAGGCGAACAGAAAAGAGACGAGATGCAGCGTCTCAAAAACGAATACTGCAAGCAGCACCGATCCAGAGAAGGATAGAACGATATTCGATCCGACGACCAATGCATTTCCCGGACGGCGCAGAAACACCACGACAATCAGCCCCAAAACGAACGCGCCTGCGACTGCAAGGAATCGGATCTCCCGTCTGATAAACGCTTCGCTGGCGACGGCGAACGCGTGGGCACCCGTGTACTCGATCTGGTTCTCCTCGTTCTGCACCTCCATGAAGCGCGCCACGGCGTCGCGATACGGCGCCTCGAACACCTTCGGTTCAAGCCACAGCCACATCACGCCCGCTCCGCCGGCTCCCGCCGAACCCTCACCAAACGCCGGTGATTCGACTGCACTGGGAAGGAGCAGGAGCGGATCGTGGGGCAGCCACTCGTCCCAGAATGGGGCATCCGGGCGGTCCAGGAAGTGGTTCAGGCCATCAACCGCCTCCCGGACAACGAATGCTTCGAAGTCTTCATCTCCGGTTCCTCCGGCCTCAAACGCAGCGCGCCGCCGCTCCAGCCATGTCGGAAACAGAAGCGGCATTCGCATCTCACCAACGCGGTGGAGCAGTTCGACGATCCACGCTTCTCCGTCCAACGGGATCACTTCCAGAAACAACCCGGAGTCACGGGCCGCCTCCTCGAACGCCTCCATCCGTCGGGCAGGATCACCGGCCCCGACGCGCTCGGGCACATGCGCGAGCACGGCACGGGCCATCTTCCGGGCGAGAGCGACCTGCGCGCGCGTCTCCGGATCCGGTTGCTGCTCCGTCGGCAGCAGCGCCGTCGGGTCCGTCTCAAGGTGGCGCTCGAAGAACGCTCCTCCCCGAACGACCAAGTAGACGCACGCACTCGCCATCAGGAGGAGCAACACCGTTTTCGCAACGATGCGCGCCGATGCGAATCGCTCTCCGAGCCGGTTGGAGCCTACGGTTGCGTGGTTTACCTGGTCGGGGTTCATCACAGTGCCGTCATGCACTCACGGGGTGACCGGAGGACCGGCATCGAAATCAATACTCGAAAACTCGAATCTACGCCGGTTCCCTTCGCCCATCTCGAGGACCAGGGATTCCACCTTCGTCTGCTTTCCTGAAAAGTGGAAGGATTCCACCTCGGCGCCATGCTCCGGGATTACCTTGATCTCCCACTCCGAACGGTCCCCTCGCAAAAAAATCTCCCCCCGGTCGCCGAGCGCGCCAGGATCCATTGTCGCGAGTGCGCGCAATGCCGGCAGACCGGCCGGCTCGCGTGGAACGGACCGCTCCCGTCCCGCGCGCTCCATTGTGACGCGGCCCTCATGCAGGGTGATAACCACGGGCTCGGGAGTGCGATACCGAAGAACGAGCGAGTCGGGCGAAGCGCGATCGAGGACCCCGGTGAATTCCCGCTCCCGCCCGCTGAACCGGGAGGTGCGCACCTCCCTGAAGGCGATCCGGTCCGATGCTTCCCTGACGATCTCGTTACGCAGGGCTTCCCACCAGTCGGGAAAGCTCCCCGACTCGATCCTCGTGAACGCACCGCTGTCGCGTCCGGATCCCGCGGAGTCCGCCGGGTCCCCGTGTGCCGGCGATGGCAGGAATAACACGAACGCACATGAAACCAGAACGCCGCCCCACCCCAACCATTTGAGAACATGCGCCCACACCACCCCGTTGTTGCAGCCTGTGACGCTCATCGAAAAAGCCTTGTTTTCCTGAGAATGCATTCGGGGAGGAGCCGGAAATGCAGCCACGTCAGAAGCGCGTTGTCTCGGAGGTAATGGAAATGGGAGATGCCTCCGGAATCGCTCGGAATGTACCGCACAGGGGTCTCCAACTGTCGCGGCCGAAGACCCTCCCATCGAAGCCGGACCGCGACTTCCGGATCAAAATCAAACCCCCGGCCCCACGACATCTGCTCCATCACGCGGCAGAGCGGCCCGAGAGGGTAGACGCGAAATCCGAACAGCGTGTCACCGAGCCCGCAGAACCCGGTTTCAAGGTCCGTCCAGAAAATGTTCAGCTTGCGGCCCCACACGCGCGACCACGGCGCATCCTTCGAGAAAAGGGGGCTCCCCATGATCAGGGCGTCGGGATTGGCGCGGGATGCTTCCATGAACCGGGGAATGGACGCCGCGTCGTGCTGGCCGTCGGCATCCATGGTCAGGGCGTGCGTGTACCCTTCCCGGAGGGCGCGTTGCGCGCCGGCCCGCAACGCCGCCCCCTTGCCGCGGTTCTCAGGGAGCGCAATCACCCTAGGACGGGACTCCCCGGCGAATGATTCGGCCAGCCGCGCCACGGAACCATCCGTGCTCCCGTCGTCCACAACCCACACCGGTTGCCACTGCGCCAACGCCTCCCGAACCGTCCCCTCGAGCAGACCGCCGGCATCATAGGCGGGAATGAGCACGAGGCCCGCATGCTTCGACGCGTTCATAGGAATTCAAATCGGGCCCGGGCAGCAGCGTTGGAACCTGAAATCACCATACGCCTCGCTGTGCACCCGGAATTCAACCTCTTCAGCCATCGCCTGGAAAAAACCTTCGGTTCCTTCGTTCGCTCCGGATTCCCGTGCGATGGAACTCGCCTCGACGTTGCCGGAGGCGCGGACCACACGGAACCGGGGGTTACGCGGCGCCTCCGTCATCCGGAAACCCAGTGCAAAAGTCGCCCCGGATGCGATACTCGCCTGGGTCATCCAGGTGGCTTGCGTCTCTGCGACGATGCAAAGCCGCGTGGCAGCAGACGCAGTCATGGCCGACAGGAGGAGCGAACCGATGATCTCCCTGCCCCCGGCAAACGGCAGGAAAGCGGGGACCGGACGGCCTCGCGCTACAAATGCCTGAACCAGCGGTCCGGGGTGAATCGAATTCTGAAACGACATCGGGCTCGCATGCGGGAAACTCGCCAGGTATTTTTCAAGGCTCGGCGTATCCCCGTACGTACTACCGAAATAGACGGGTTCGTCCTCTTCGTGGGGAAGCCGGCGCAGCACTTCGCTCAGGAGCACGGCCATCGCGGTCAACCGGCGGGCACGCCCTGCGGGAAGCGCCTTGCGGAAATCGGCGATGCGCGCATCCGCGTCCGTGGTAAACGGTCCGAGCACGCATGGCTCCTGGATGTAACACTCAATCATGCTCGATAAGATGAAGCACGTGTGCCCCCCCGAATGCACTGCTGAACGATAGAAACCCCTGGAACGCGTTGGGTGAAAACGCATCCAGGGCAACCGTGCCCGCAAAAACAGGCGCCCGCCCGCCAACCGTACCGGGCACCTCACCCGCTTCCACTGAGCTCATAGAAACCGCCGTCTCCACCAACCCACAGGTTCCAAGCGTATGACCGAGCGACCCTTTCCACGATACCAAGGGCGCTCCCGGAAAACACCGTTCGAAGGCATTCGCTTCCAGGCGTCCCGCGTCCAGGGTTCCCGTGCCGTGCCCCTTGATCCAGAGACGCCGGCCCGCGGCATCCGCAGCCAGCGCATCGCAGACTCCCTCGAAACCGGAGCCCGCAGGCTCGTTCGCCGTCATGTGGTGCATCTCATTCTGTGTCGCGGAAGCGATCAGTCGAAAAGGACCCGGGGTTCGTGACACAACAACCCACCCGACGGCGTCTCCGAGACCGATGGAGCCTATGACGCCATCGCTGTACGGCATCGGAAATCCACGGTTGAGAATCTTGAGGGAGGCGAATCCCGCCGCCACAAACGG
>SLNJ01000008.1 GCA_007133065.1 Opitutales bacterium | reverse complement strand
TCGGGAAGGGGGGACTCGAGGAGTTTCTCCTGATGCTGGTTTCGCATCTTGGCTGTCAAGTCCAGGAGCACCTCTTCCTGGTCCCACCTGAGCTCGAGCCGAAGGCGGTCGCGTTCCGACTCGTGTTGGTCGCGGAACGCGTTGTCCTTTTCTCGCTGTGCCTGGCGTTTTTCAATATTTAACGAATACTCCTTGCGCTCCTGGCGTTCGCGAAACCACTCGATCTGGCGTTGGAGGAGGGCGAACTCTTCGAGTTCCTCCCGGCGCTGTTCGGTGCGTTCGCGCAGTTTCTCGACCAGTTTGTCGGTGTAGAGGGAACCGTCCGGCAGCAGCGAGTCTGAGAAATCCCAATCTGCCGGGCTGATTTTGTCCCACTCCATCACGTTCGGTAGATCGGCTTCACCGATCGGCAGGAATTCATTGACCGATGGAATGACGATGTCCGAGGGCACACCGCGCTTCTGCGTGGAGGATCCGTCGGGGAGATAGAATTTCTGAACCGTGACCTTCACGGTGCCGAGCCGCTTGTCGCGATTGAGGAATCCGCGTATGCTCCGATTCAGATCCCATGGGGCCTGGACGGTTCCCTTTCCGTGGGTGGAGGAATCTCCGATGATGATCGCGCGTTGGTGGGCGCGGAGCGCTCCGGCGACGATCTCGCTGGCGGATGCCGAGTTTCTCGAAGTCAGCACGACGAGCGGGCCCTCATAGGCCAGCCGGCCGTCCCTGTCCCAATCGGTGCGAACCTGACCGGAAGTATCGCGGACCATCACGACCGGTCCCTCGGGGATGAAGAGCCCGGTCAGGTTGATTGCTTCTGAGAGCAGGCCCCCTCCGTTGCGTCGCAGGTCGAGGACGATCCCTTCCACTCCCCGTGATTCGAGCTCATCGATGAGTTCTTTGACATCCTCGGTGGTGCTGGAGTCGCCTCCGCCGTCCATGCCGGCGCCGTAGAATGAGGGGAGCTCGATCACTCCGAAGGGCATGGTGTGCTCCTCGCCTTTGGGCAGCTCGATGATGCGCGCCCTGGCGAGGTTCTCGGTTAGTTTGATTTCGTCGCGAATGAGGGACACCACCTTGCGCGCGGAAGGATCGGCGGCCTGGGCGGGTATGATGGTAAGCCGGACTTCGGTGCCCTTTTCACCACGAATCATCCGAACGACCCGGCGCAGCTTCATATCCACGACGTCGACCGGTTCCTCCGAGCCCTGAGCGACCTCAATGATGCGGTCGCCGGGATGAATCTGGCCGCTCATCTCCGCCGGGCCGCCGGCGATGAGCTCCTGAACCACGCAGTACCCGTCTTCGTCGCGCAGGACGGCCCCGATCCCGACGAGGGACTGGCTGATGGCGATGTTGAACTCGTCCGCCGCCTCCTCGGAAAAGAAGGTGGAGTGGGGGTCGTAGAGATTGGTGAGGCTGGTCAGGAAGGTCTCCTGCACGTTGTGCGGTTCGATCTCTTCGATAAATCGGAGCGTCCGGGTATAGCGGCGTTCAATCTTCTCTTTCGCGGTCTCCAGGCTGTCTCCAGCAAGTTTCTCCTGGAGCAATTCAAAGGTGATACGTCGATCCCACAGGTCGTCCGCTTCTGCCGGATCGGCCGGTCGTTCCATCTCCGAGCGATCCGGTTTGAACGTGCGGTCGGTTGTGAAATTAAAATCCCCTTCCAGGCGTTCGAAGATCCAGTTGATGCGTTCGCGCGCCCGGTTTTTGTAGACATCGAAAATCTCGAATGCCGGGTATAGTTCACCTTTGCTGAGGTAAACCGGCTTTAGCGTGTCGGCGAAGCGCAGGATTGCCTCCTCCTTGTCGGATTGCAGGAGGAAAAGGCGTGCATGGTCGAGTTCATCCATGTAACTGGCGATCAGCTCGGATGCGTCGATGTCCTGAAACGACATGCGACTGTAGTGATTTTGCTCGATGAACTCGATGGCGAGCTGTGTCTCGAGCGCCATGCGCCGGATATCCTCCCGGGAGAGCGCGGTGCGCTCGGCGCTTGCCAGCAGGGGAGCGACGCAGAGTAATGCGACGGTGAACCAGGAAAGGGTCGTTTTCATGTTAGGATGCGGGCGTATCGGGGAGTGAATTCGGGTTGCAGAGGGTGTTGTGGGAGATTGAAGCAAACACGGTACTCGTTTTTTCGTGAATTGCGAATGCTAATTATCGGCATCAGCGAGGGGGCTGATCCGCTCGAGGCACGCGTGACACCGGCGCATGCCTGACTTATGGTGTTCCCAGAACGCCTCATAGTCTGGGAAATCGAGCCATTTGGCGATGCAGACGTGCTCGTCGGGATCCGTGCCGATCTCGGTCACCGGCCGGTTGCGGTCGCGCCGGAGGTATTGTTCGAGCGTGCGTAGAAAGTCGTATTGGGTTCGCACGGTGTCATGATCCGTCTCGTTGAGAATCTCCGTCTCGCAGAGGCGCCGCAACGCTTTGCGCGTATTGGGTTCGCGGATTCCCGGGTGCTCGGCACCGTGCAGGAGTTGTTGCGTCTGGACGAAGAACTCGATGTCAATAATGCCTCCGGGACCGGCCTTGAAGGCTCGTTCCGGCGGAGTTACGTTGACTTTTTCCTGAGCAATGCGGCGGCGCATACGGTCGATTTCGGGAAGCGCGTCACGGGCGAGCGGACGCGAGTAGATGATCTCGTTGCGCAATTCGACAAAGGAATGGGAGCATTGTTCATTTCCGCCGACCACGCGCGCTCGGGTCAGCAACTGCTTCTCCCAGGTCTGGGCCGAGGTTCGGTGGTAGGCGTGGAACGCCCTGATGGTGACGGCGAGGGGTCCGTCGTTACCATGGGGACGGAGCCTCAGGTCGACCTCGAATGTCCGGCCTTCCGGCTGCTTGTGGCCGAGCAGGGCAAGAAAGCGGCGGATCTTCGGAACGGTTCGATGGGACTGGGCATCCTCCGAGGCGAGGATCAGCAGATCCAGGTCCGACCCGAAGACGATCTCGGCGCCGCCGTACTTGCCGAGGGCGATGGCGGCGAGTTCGCCTTCGGGATCGACTCGTTCCATGACGTGGAGAAGGGCGGCATCGGCCAGGTCGGTGAGACTCGATTCAATTTCCGCCGGGTCGTCCGAGGCGAGCACGCCGACGATGGCGACGCGTACCTGTTCCGCTCGAACATAGAGCCAGAGGAAACGGGCCAGTTCATCGTCCCGATCCTGCGGCAACCGGGCGATCTCATCGCGGATCACGGCGATCGGTTTGGCCTTGCGCAAGCCGGTCAGGAAGATTTCCTCCATGATCTCGGGGTGACGACTGAGGAGTTCGTGGATAAACCGGCTGCGATCGAAGAGTAGGCAGAGAGCCTTGAAAAAATTCGGTTGGTGGGCGCACATTTTCAGGAACTGCTTGCGGGCCCCGTAGCGCTCTGCGAAGTGGTTCAGGCGTTCGAGGGTGTTCATCGGATGCGCGAGGGGCGGGAGCACCGAGTTGAACTGATCGGCGATCTCAAGGAAGAGGATGACGTGCTCGCGGGTCAGCAGGTTGTGCATTGAGCCGCCGAGGATAAGGTGCCGGAGGCGCTGTTCGACCGGTTCGAGCGGTCCCCAGAACCACGTGCGCAACTGCTCCTTCACCGCCTGCGAAGGTGGCTTGCCCGAGAAGAAAAGCGTCCAATCCTGAACCATGCGGTCGTGGCCTTCTGACTGGAAGAAGTCGGCATATTGGCGATTAATGCGGTCGCGGATGCGTTTGAGTTTGCCGGAAAATTCGTCCGGGTCGGCAAATCCGAGGTTAGCCGCGAGCGTATCGCACTCGACCGGAAGGGTGTGGGTCTGCTTTTCCTCACGCATCTGGAGCCGGTGTTCCACGGTGCGCAGAAAGAGATAGTCGGTCCTGGCGCGTTCGGCCTGGTCCGGATCGAGTAACTCATACCTTTCCAGGGCCTGAATCGCGTCCAGCGTCGAAGGGGTCTGCAGGAACGGATTACGGCCACAGTGGGCGATCTGCAAAGCCTGGATATAGAACTCCAACTCGCGTATTCCACCGTATCCGGTCTTGATGTTGCGTTCGAGGTCCCCGTCGCCGAGCACCTCCTTCTCGATCCGGAGTTTGAGGCCGACGATTTCCTCCAGAAGCGACGGGGGAGGGGGTGTCGGATGGCGGAAGCTGTTGACGGTTTCGAAAAACTCATCGCCAAGCTCAATGCTCCCCGCAACAGAACGCGCTTTCATCAGGGCGAGGCGTTCCCAGGTCTGCCCGGCGGCAGCGTAGTAGCTCTCCATCGCCGAGAGCGCCCGAACAATCGGTCCGCTGTCGCCTTCCGGCCGGAGGCGAAGGTCGACATGATAGAGGAATCCTTCGTCGCTGTTGCTCTGGAGGCGGTTTGTGATATCCCGGCAGACCCGGCCGTAGAACTCGTCGTTGCTGACCGATCCCCCGCGTTCCTGCTTGCGGCAGGAGCCCTGTCCCTGATAAAGGTAGACTAGGTCCAGGTCGGAGCAGAAGTTCAACTCGCCTCCCCCCAGTTTTCCGAGTCCGATGACGCAGAAGCGCGCCGGGCGGTCGTAGTTCTCATCCCAGGGCTGGCCGAGTTTTCCGGTCCAGTGGGCGAGGACCCGATCCACGACGGTGCCGAGGCAGAACTCGGCCAGGTGTGTGAGCTCGCGCAGGGAGTTCTGGATATCCGCGATGCCGTTGATCTCCCGATACGCGATCCGCATACACATGGCGCGCCGGAACCTCTGAAGCGCCCGCAGCCATGCGTCGGCGTTCCCCGATTGTGCATCCGGAAAATCGTTCGACCAGATTTCCGTGTACGCGCCCGGCCGGAACTCCGTATCGCGATTGGCGGGTTTCTCGAGCCAGGGCCAGAAGCCGGGATTGCGGCGCAGGAAGTTGCGGTACACCGGGCAGAACCCGGCCATGCGATCGAGCCGTTGCGCAGCTTCTGCCTTGTCGATCGCAGCCACTTTCCCCGGCGACTCTTTGGACAATCGTTCATGCAACTCCTCCGAAAGCGCCAGTTGCGTCGTTTCATCCATGGTTATTGGAACCGTTGCGGGCCGATGGGCCCGCTCAACGGCTCAACAGATCTCTTGCGCGATCGAGGAGCTTCTTCTCCTCGTCACTCAGGGACCCGAATCCATTTGCGTTGATTTTATCAAGGATCCGATCGACCTCCATGCGAATTTCCGCGCGGGGTCTCGAACTGATATTGACCGAGTAATTCCGGGTCGGGGTGGGCTGACGTTCCCTCCTCGGGGCCGAGGAGGCAGCGCCCCGCTTCCCGAATTGGAAAAGGTTGTCGCGGCGCAGAAGGAAGCGATGGTACAGCCAAGCGCCGAGGATTCCGCCGAGGTGCGCCGAGAAGGCGACCTGATGCGGTTGGCTGCTCAACTCGAAGAACGCAAATCCGAACAGCTCAAATGCCAACACGCAGTAAAGGATTACCCGGGGTTTCACACGCACCGGGATGATGAGGAAGAGCAGAAAGGTGATCTCCTCGTCGGCGTGTCGCAGGCAGAAGATGGTCAGGATGCCGATCGCGCCGGCGGAAGCTCCGAGGAGGTGCGCCTGGGGATTCAGGGGGATCCATGCGAACGCTCCGACCAGGATGCATGCAAGATACAGCGAGAGAAACCGTCCGGCCCCGATCTCGCGTTGCACGATACGCCCGATCAGAAAGACCAGGAGCATGTTGAAGATGATGTGAAACGGGTTCTGGGTCGAATGAAGCAGCGCGTAGGTGAGCAAGGTCCAGAAGAACCCGCGTCCGATGTTCTCCTGGGAGAGACTGAAGGCCCGTTCCATCCATGGGGTTCCAAACCACCAGTAGAAAATGCTCTGCAGCAGAAATGCGCTGAACGTAACAATGAGAATCCACTTCAACGCGGAGATTCCCGACGAAGAGCGATACTCAGGCCGCATATAGGGGCGATCATAGAGCATGGATCAAAGAGGACCATGTTACTCCCGGCATGGCAATCCCGCAACTACAATTTGTCTGCGCGACCGCCTCCGGGGCCCGTGGTAATGGAATCCGCCTTGACTCGCGCGCATTGTCCTCTTTGTTGTAACCGTATGGCCGAAAAGGAAAACAAGTTTCCCGAAAATGCACCGGGAAAATTCTACGTGGATGATCAATGTATCGATTGCGACCTCTGTCGCGAAACGGCACCGGACTTTTTTACCCGCAACGAGGACGGCGGATATTCGTATGTACACAAGCAGCCGACCACCGAAGACGAGATCGAACAATGTATGGAGGCACTCGAGGGATGCCCTGTTGAGGCGATCGGTGACGACGGTGACGAGTAGAGGGGACTCAACACGAATCGGGAGAGGCCGTGACACGGCCCGGCCCTGTGGACTTGCGTCGGGGGGAATGGGTCCCTTCGAAGGTCATCTCCCGCGATTTCAAACGCAGCGAACCCGTTCCGCATGGATGTAGCGAAGGAGATCCCGGATCGATGGCGGTTGCCGCATGCGGCGCGGTGCCTGTTTGGCGTGATGGCGTGCTTCGCCGGGATGATCCTCGTCTGTGCAGGGGATGTCGGCGGTGCGGACGGGCGGGCGGGCGGCATCGGTCCGAGCGCGGCCGCGGATGTGCTCACGTTTGCAAACGGCGACCGGATCAGTGGCCTCTACCTCGGGCACGAGGATGGTTTCATTCACTTTGAAAGCGAGCAACTCGGCCTGCTTCGGATCCCTGAGACTGCGGCGGTCGTCGCGCCCGGCGGAATCGCGCCGATCGTGCGCTTCGTGCCGATCGTTGAAGCTCCCCCTGTGGCGCCGGATGACGAGCCGGCGGCGGAGGTCGCAGGGGTAGAGCCCGAGGCGGGTCCCGCCGTGGAGGAGGAGCCCGAGGAACTGCCGCCGGGCACGTTGCATCGCATCCCCGTGGTACGCCGGGGGGTCGGGTTTGTCGCTCCAATCCTCGACGCTCTGAAGCAGTTTCACCTGTGGCCCACCTGGAAGAGCCGCGTGACCTTCGGGCATGTCTGGCAGTACGGGCAGGTCGATCAAACCTCGATCAACGCGGGCTTCACGACCGAGAAACGGGTTCCCGACGAGTATGAGGCCCGCTTTGACTCCCGTTACAACTACGCGAAACAACGCCGAGCCGACCAGACCGTCTCGAAGACGCGTGATGATTACAACCTGCGTCTGCGCTACCGCCATATTTTCGCCACACACTTTTTCGCCCATTCGAGCACCCGTTACGAGAAGGATTTGATCAAACGGATCCGCCATGAAGCCGAACAGAGTTTAGGTGTCGGTTGGCGGATATTCGAACGCGAGAACACGCGGGCGACCATCACCCCGGCATTTTCCACCCGTTATCAGGATCGTCGTATCGAGCCGGTGGAGTGGTTTGTCTACATGTCGCTCTTTCAGGATCTGGAATATCGCTTCAACGAAATGGTATCCTTTCATCAGGAGGCCTCCTACTCCATTGAAGCGACGGATTCGGAGAACTACAATTTCGATTTCAAGGGGCGGCTCGAGACCATGCTGACAGCGAAACTCAGCCTGAATCTGATTTGGGACTTCAAATTCGACAACGCCGTGGCGGCAGGCATCGATCCGTCGATGCATCGTACGACTGCGGCGCTGGCGTTCGATTTTTAGGCCGCGGCCTCAGGGCCGTGCTTCCACGACCGAAAGGTAGTGGTGCGTGACATCCTCGGCGTCACGCCAGAGTCGTTCGAGCTGGTAATAGGTACGAATCTCCGGGGTGAACAGATGGATCACGAAATCGTAGGCGTCGGCCACCAGCCATCCGCTCTCGGTGTCGCGTTCATACCCGCCCAGGGTCGCTCCCTGTTCTTTCAGGGTGGCGTGGACCGTATTGTGCAGGGCCTTCAGGTGCGGGTGCGATGTGCCGCTCGCCAGAATGAAGTAATCGGCCACCGAGGACTTGTCGCCCAGAAAGATAACGCGGATGTCCTCCGCTTTCTTGTCGTCGAGCGCCCTGCAGCAGGCCTGCAACATGCCTGGCGTCGGGTCGTGGGATCCGTGCACTTCAATCATGTGCGCGTGTTTCGTGCGGAGTACAAATCATGATCTGCTAAGTATGAATATACACCGGGCGGCAGGAAAAAGTCAACTCGCATACCGGCATTCCGTCGCTCCCGGATTTCGGTCGAGGATATATCGATCATACGGTTTCCGGCGGACTGCCAGTGCAGACCGGGGAGGTCCGGCGGGGCTGGAGGCGGGGCGCCGGGCCGGTCGACGCAGAGGAAGGTGACCAGCCGTGCCAGCTCCCGGGGTTCGCGCCAGCGCGTTAATTCGGGCAGTTGATCGGCTCCGAGGATCCAGTAAAGGGGCGCTTCGGCAAACTCCCGCCGCGCTCGCCGCACTGTGTCGATCGTATAACTCGGAGCGCTGCCGGCCAGCTCCCAATCCAGCACGGTGAAGCGGGAGTCGTCCGCTGCAATGGCCTCCAGCATGGCGCGCCGATCCTCATCCGACGCGCTCGGTGCGTTCGGCTTGAGCGGGTTTTGAGCGGCCGGAACAAAACAAATGCGATCGAATCCGAATCGCTCGCAGACGTCTTGAGCGATCAAACAGTGCCCGAGGTGGGGAGGATCGAACGTGCCTCCGAAAAGCGCGACGCCCGCTGGCAGGGGCGCCGTCCACTCGGGATGCTCGGGGAGTTCGGGCGTGCGACTCATGGGCGGTGTGTGTGGGGGATGCGTCGAACCCGGAGCCGGGTCCGTTCGACGATGTGATGCAGCCGAAGGGTATGCAGCTTCCCCGGGCACGCAAGCGGAACTGTAAGGGCGTTTTCACGGGTCCGCGTAGAATCGGATTGCGTCTTGGGCCGGACCGGATTCGCTCCATTACCTCGAAGCATGATGGAAATAGATAATCAGAGTTCGTCCGTTCCCCTTTCGAGGTTGTTGCGGGAGGCGTTGCGCTGTGACGCGGCGGAGGGTTTGTTGGTCGCCGACCTGATCCGGCGTGTGGGGGAAAAGGGTTTCGGTATTCTGCTGCTTATTTTCGCCCTTCCGAGTGCCGCTCCGGCGCCCGCCCCCGGGTACAGCGTTCCGTTCGGTCTGGTGCTCTTCGTCTTCGGATGGCAGATGCTGTGCGGGAGAGTGGGTCCGGTCCTCCCCCAACGCGCCCTGCGCCGGAGGATTCCCCCGACCGTGGCGATAGGCATGCTCTCGATTGCCGGGCGATTCTTCGCCGTGGTGGAACGGGTGGTCCGTCCGCGCTGGCACTGGATCCAGCGGGGATGGGGCAGGCGCCTTCCGGCCCTCATCGTGCTCGCGATGGCCATCCTGATGATGATCCCGATTCCGGGGACGAATACCATACCGGCGGCGGTCGTCTTCCTCATTGGAGCCGCGATGACCGAGCGGGATGGCCTGTTGCTCGCCCTCGCCGGCGTTGGAGGGATCATCGCGATTGCGATCTACACCGCGGCAATCGTCTTTTTAATTGTCTTCTTTCAGGATTACGGCTGGGAGGCGGTTGACCGATTTCTCAGCATACTCCTGGAATGGCTTCGTGGGATCCGGGGACAATTTGTTTGATTCCGCGATTTGATTGGCGTTGGCTGGGGTGCCGTGAGCCCGGGTGGCGGAATCGGTAGACGCTTCGGACTTAAAATCCGCTGGCCGCAAGGCCGTATGGGTTCGAATCCCATCCCGGGCACGATATAGAGAGCGGGAACCGCACTCGCCTATATCCTGAAAATAGCTCCCAGATTGCGGCCGAGCAGGAGGCTCGCCCCGACAATCGTGAGGGCGAGGAACGCCATCGCCCAGACCCCGAGCGCACTGGCGATGAAGCGGCCGTCGCCGAGGAAAGTCATCAGCTCGTAGATGGCCTTCGTGATGGGATAAAACTGGGACTTTTGTGCGAGAATGAGCGAGTCGGCGACTTCGAGCATGCTCTGTGAAAATGCAAGAAGCGCACCGGCGAGGACGCTGGCCGCGATCAGCGGCATGGTGATGCGGAGCGTGGTCTTGAGCGGCGGACACCCAAGGTTCTGTGCGGCCTCCTCGTAGGTTGCGCTGCTCTGCTGTAGACCGGCGACGGAACTGCGGACCACGAAAGGGAGCTTCCGCATGGCGTAGGCGATGATCAGGAGCACCGTGGGATTCTCAATGGGATTGATAAAGGCGAAGAATTTTCCCTCCTGGGTCATTGCGAGGTAGCCGAAGGCGATGACGAGACCCGGAACGGCGAGCGGAAGCATGGCACAGGTGTCGAGAACATGTCGGCCCGGCAGGCGCGTTCGAACCACCACGAATGCGATTCCAACCCCGATGGCGACGTTGAGCACGGTGGCGACGCTTGCGTAAAAGAGGCTGTTCCGGATCGAGAGCACCGTAAGCGGGTGTCCGAGGGCCAGTTCGTAGTTGGCGAGCGTCCAGCTCCCGGGGAGAACCGAGGCGTACCAGTCGCTGGTGAACGAGATGAGGATCACGCCGAGGTGCGGCAACAGGGCGAGACCGGTGATGAAGATGAAGAGTCCGCAGCACAAGAGCTGTCCCCACCGACCCGGTCGTCGCGGTTGTGCCGCGTGCCCCGCCTTGGCCATCATGGCGAAGGTGTGCCGGCCAAAGAGCCCTTTCCCAAGGCCGTACAGCAGCGATGCAAAGAGCAGCAGGACGATGACGAGCGCGTAGGGAAAGGGATTGGCTCCGATGTCGAGGATTCCATGGAAAATCTGGACGGAGGTGACCCGTCCATAATCAAAAATCAGCGGCACGCCCAATTCCGTGAACCCCCAGATAAACACGATGGTGCAGCCGGCGAAAAGGCCGGGCCGCATCAGCGGAAATGTGATTTTAAAGAAGCGTTTGAAGCCGCGGCATCCCAGGTTCTCAGCGGCCTCATCCAGGGCGGGATCGATATTCGAGAGCGAAGCCAGTGCGTTCAGGTAGAGAATCGGGTAGACGCCGAGTGCGATGACGACGACGACCCCCCAGAACTGTCCCTGGCCGAGCCAGTCGATTGTCTGCCCAACTTCGAGAACGCCGATTTTGCCGAGGATCGTGTTGACCGCGCCGTACTGTCCCAGGATCTGTTTGACGCCGATCGCTCCCACGAACGGGGGAAGCATGATTGGCAGGAGTGTTGCTCCCATGAAGAACTGTCGACCGGGGAATTCGAAACGATCGGCGACAAACGCCAGCGGCAGTGCGAGCAGGAGTGCGATCAGTGTGGAGAAAATCGCGATCCCGAACGCGTTCAGCAGCCCTTCGATGTAAACCGGGTTGCGAAAGACTTCGAAAATATAACTGAGCGTGAACCGCCCGTCGACGTCGAGCAATCCGCCCTGAAGGATCTGCCAAATCGGCCAGAGGAAGAAGCAGCCGAAAAAGACGACCGTCACGATGTAGACGCAGATGGCGAGTGGTTTGGACATCCCTGGATTCAGTTTTCCGGATCCGCTTGGAGCCGCATTCTGCGAATCTTTTATGTCAGGGGAAGCGAATTCTGGCCCGAATCCTGGATTTGGGCATCGAGGCGCGATGCGATTGTCACCTCTCCGGTAAAGCAGGGACAATACTTTCGGTTTTCCGTCCGACGCAATCCCAACGGCGAGGGGAGTAGAGCGAATTGGCTCGCCCTCTGCCGGGTTTCCGCACGATCATGAAGTTATGGCAACGCTTACCTTCCTTGGCGCGGCGGGCACCGTGACCGGGTCGCGGCATCTCCTCGAATTGGAGGGAACGAGGGTTCTGGTGGATTGTGGTTTATTCCAGGGCAGGAAGGAGAACCGGCAGAAGAACTGGGAGGATTTTCCGATTGCGCCGGAAAGTATCGACCATGTGCTGCTGACGCACGCCCACATCGATCACAGCGGTTACCTTCCGCGCCTCGTACGCCAGGGGTTCCGCGGACGCGTCCACGCAACCACGGCTACGGCGGACCTGTGCAGGATCATGTTGCCGGACAGCGCCCATCTTCAGGAGGAAGAGGCCAAGTGGGCCAACAAGAAGGGGTATTCCAAGCACTCCCCGGCCCGCCCGTTGTACACCGCGGCCGACGCCGAGAAGGCGCTCGCGCTGTTTCGGCCGATGCACTTCGGAGACGAACTCGAGATCGCTGCCGGGGTTCGCGTGAAGTTTCGTGCGACCGGTCACATCCTCGGCGCCGCCTACATCGACATTAAATCACGCCGCGGCGACTCGTCCCGGAAGCTCGTATTCGGTGGTGATCTCGGCCGCGCGCGTGACGAGATCCTGCAGGATCCGGCGCAACCGCATCACGTGGACACCCTGGTTCTGGAATCGACGTATGGGGATCGTTTGCATCCGGATAGCGATCCTGTGGAGGATCTTGCGAAGGTCGTGGTCGAGAGTCTCGAACGGGGCGGGGTGCTGGTGATCCCGTCGTTTGCGATCGGTCGGGCTCAGACTTTGCTCTATGTATTGCGCGAACTTGAGGAGACGGGACGCATCCCGTCGGTTCCGGTCTACGTCGATTCACCGATGGCCGTTCAGGCGTTGCAGGTGTTTCACGATCGCGTGTCCGATCTCAATCTGCACGGGCGTCTCCTGACTGTGGGCGGTCGGGACATCTTCCGTCCCCGGCAGCTGCGACTCGCCAGCACGCGCGAGCAGTCGCAGGCGATCAATGGTATCGACAAGGGTGCGATCGTCGTGTCGGCGAGCGGCATGGCGACCGGAGGACGCGTTCTCCATCATCTGCGCGAGCGCCTCCCCGATTCGCGACACACGGTGCTGTTCATCGGGTACCAGGCCGCCGGTACGCGCGGGCGCAAGATTCTGGAAGGAGCCGAGGCCATTCGCATGTTCGGTGAAGACATTCCCGTGCGGGCACGGATCTGCAATATCGACGGATTCTCCGGGCACGCCGACTACCTCGAGATCCTGGCTTGGTTGATGCCGTTCAACCGCCCGCCCGCTCAGACCTACCTGGTACACGGGGAGGAGGAGGCGCGGATGGCACTGGCCGAACGAATCCGCAAACGATATGGATGGTCCGTGCACGCTCCGTCCGAAGGAGAAGAGGTCGCAGTCGATCTGGAGTAGTTTGTCTGATTGTGGTCGGACCCCACCCCGGGGCTCAAACCTCCTCAGTGCCACACGAATCCAAGAAGGACCTTGATTTCCAACGTTTGGTGCTTACGTTTTGATCTGCTAGCAAGAATTCCTTCTGATGGCTGCGATCAGAGAAACTACTGTATCTGCCGGCCGGTATTTATCTTGAACCGTCTAACTACTCCACACGATGAGCCAGGAAAATCTTGAGTCCGTTCTTCAGGAATCCCGCACGTTCCCGCCGCCCAGGGAATTCTCAGCCCGGGCCCACATCGCCGGCATGGATCAATACCGGCGCATGTACGAACGCAGCATCAATGATCCGGAAGGCTTCTGGGCCGAGGCGGCGGAGGAGTTGCATTGGTTTAAACGCTGGGATCGGGTGAAGGATGATTCGGAGAAGCCGTTCTTCAAATGGTTTGTGGGCGGGAAGACCAATATCGCCTACAATTGCATCGACCGTCATCTCGACGACGCCACCGCAAACAAGGCGGCGATCGTCTGGGAAGGTGAGCCGGGCGAGGAGCGGGTGTGGACGTACCGCGACCTCCATCGCCAGGTGAGCCGGTTCGCAAATGTCCTGAAGCAACTCGGAATACGCAAGGGCGACTCGGTTGCGATCTACCTGCCGATGATTCCGGAACTCGCCGCGGCGGTTCTTGCATGCGCACGGATTGGCGCCGTACATTCCGTGATTTTCGCCGGATTCAGCGCGGAATCGATCCGCGATCGGGTTATCGATGCCAATTCCAAGCTTGTGATCACGGGTGACGGCGGCTGGCGGCGCGGCAAGACGCTGCCGCTCAAGGACGTTGTGGATGAGGCGGTCCAAGGCTGCGATTGTGTGAAAAACGTGCTCGTGGTGCAACGCGATCCCGGTCAGGATCCGTTCCCGCACCA
Organism: Opitutales bacterium; assembly: GCA_007133065.1. Lineage (GTDB taxonomy): Bacteria > Verrucomicrobiota > Verrucomicrobiia > Opitutales > Oceanipulchritudinaceae > SLNJ01. Next base: position 71,356 of record SLNJ01000008.1, on the reverse strand, counting down.
GTGGACGGAGGGACGCGATCATTGGTACCACGAACTCGCCGAATCCGTCGACCGGCTCTGTCCCTGCGAGGAGATGGACGCCGAGGACATGCTCTTTCTACTTTATACCAGCGGATCGACGGGCAAGCCAAAGGGTATTATCCACACCACCGGGGGATACATGGTGTACACGTATTTGACCGCCAAATACGTGTTCGATTTGAAGCCGGAGGACGTTTACTGGTGCACGGCGGATGTCGGCTGGGTGACCGGACACAGCTACCTTCTGTACGGTCCCTTGCAGAACGGGGCCACCGTGGTGATGTACGAGGGCGCGCCGAACTGGCCCGACAACGCCCGCTTCTGGAGCATCGTCGAAAAACACCGGGTGAGTGTCTTCTATACCGCGCCAACCGCGATTCGTGCCTTCATGAAATGGGGAGACGAATGGCCGCAAAAGCACGACCTCAGTTCGCTCCGCCTGCTGGGCACGGTCGGAGAACCGATCAACCCGGAGGCGTGGATGTGGTATCACACACTCATCGGAGGGGAGCGCTGCCCGATTGTCGACACCTGGTGGCAGACCGAGACCGGCGGGATCATGCTCACCCCCCTGCCCGGGGCGACACCGACGAAACCGGGCAGTGCAACGCTTCCTTTTTTCGGGGTCGTTCCGGCGGTGCTCGATGCGGAGGGCAACGATGCCCGGGCCGGGTACCTGGCGATCAAAGAACCGTGGCCGGGGATTTTTCGCGGTATCTACGGGGATCCCCAACGCTATAAGGATACGTACTGGTGCCGCTGGAACGGAGCTTACTATTTCCCGGGCGATGGCGCCCGGGTCGACGAAGACGGATACTTCTGGATCGTCGGGCGCGTCGACGACGTGGTGAATGTATCGGGACACCGGATCGGCACCGCGGAACTGGAGAGTATTTACGTCGAGCATCCGGCGGTTGCGGAAAGCGCTGTCATCGGCGTCCCGCATGAGATCAAAGGGCAGGGGCTGGTCGCATTTGTTTTGCTTCGCGGAAGCACGAGCGACGGCAGCGACGACCTTCGCAAGGAATTGAACGAGCTGGTGGTTAAGAAAATCGGAAAATTCGCGCTCCCGGAGAAGATCATTTTTTCGGCCGACCTCCCCAAGACGCGCTCCGGCAAAATCATGCGGCGTCTCCTGCGTGATATCGCGACCGGCCAGGCTCTCGGGAACGTGACGACCCTCGCCGACCCTTCCGTCATCGAGTCGCTGAAAGAGAAGTACAGCGGCTGATCAATCCTGCTGCAACTGGTCGATCGGAACGAGTACGGCGACTTCCCGCACGGAGAGGAGTCCCCGCGTCATGCGCACCCGTCCGGACTGAAAGAGCCCGTCGGGGCTCGGCTCGAGTTGCTCGACGTAGCCGATGGTCAACCCGTCGGGGAATACACCGCCAAGACGCGAGGATACCAGGCGAAGCGCTTCGTCGTCCCCGATGCGGACATCCGCGGGCACGTTCGCGATGTGACCCCGCGGAGGATGAAAGGGCGTGTTGACCCCACCCTGAAACGTGATCGGCCGCAAGTCGTCCGAGAAATGGGCCGCCATCCGGAAGCTCGGACTGGTTACAAGCTCCACGGTCGCCGTGTAGGCATGAACCTCACGAATGCGTCCGACCACGCCCTGCGAGTAGATAACGGCCATGCCCTTGCGAATCCCGTGGGTCCGTCCCTTGCGGATGATGCATTGCTGCCACCAGCTGCTGTGATCGCGGCGCACAACACGCGCGACCATGTAGTGGTACTCCGGCAGGGAATCGAGGCGCAGGAGACTCTCGAGTGCGCGCAGTTCCTCGCGCAGGGCGCTCTCCTGCTGCAGGCGGACCTCGTATGCCGCGTTGAGTCGGGCGAGATCCCGACCCGCCGCAATCAGATCATGGCGCGATCGGGTTCGAAGCATCCAATACTCCTGAAGATCATCAATGTGGGAGAGCGCGACCCAGGAGGGTGCCTGAAACTCGTAGAACCCGGTCCGGATCCAGTTTTTCAGGGCGCCGGGAACGAGCAACCAGACGAGCATCACGATCGCCAGGATGGCTACGGGCCGGCGCAGGATGTTGCGGTGTCTGGAAATTGCTGCGCGCACGGTGAGCCTCAATCGTGAACGGCCCCACGTGGATCGGAACCAGCGCTACGATGGTGTTGGAGTTGATCGTTCAAAGGATAGCCATCGCCGGCAGGATCGAAGCGGGGTTCGCTCCCAGGGCTCTCCGGCATCGCGTCGTTCAAAGCGTCAATGCCCTCGGGTCTTCAAGAGCCACTGCAGGTTTTCGAGAACGATTCCGGTGCCGTTCGCCACGGCGGATAAGGGATCGTCGGCGACGATGACAGGGAGGCCGGTGGCGTCCGAGAGCAGGCGATCGAGATTGCGGATCAGGGCACCGCCTCCGGCGAGAAAGAATCCGCGATCCACCAGGTCGGCGGAGAGTTCGGGGGGGCAACGTTCCAACGCGTTACGGACGAGTTCGGTGATGCTGTTGATGGTGTCGTTGAGCGCATCGCGAATCTCCTGCGAAGAGATGTGCAGCGTTTTCGGCAGGCCGGCGACCGAATCCCGTCCTTTTACCTCCATCGTCAACTCCTCGTCGAGCGGCGCGGCCGATCCAATTTTCACCTTGATGTCCTCCGCCATGCGCTCGCCGATCATGAGGTTGTAGGCTCGCTTCATGTAGTTGATAATTGCGGTGTCCATCTCGTCCCCACCGACGCGGATGCTCTTTGTAAAGACGACGCCGGAGAGGGAAATAATGGCGACCTCTGTGGTGCCGCCGCCGACGTCGACGATCATGTTGGCAGTCGGCTCGTCGATCGGCATGCCGACCCCGATGGACGCCGCGATCGGTTCGGGCAGCAAGTGGACGTCGCGGGCGCCCGCATGGATTGCGGACTCGCGGACCGCGCGGCGCTCCACTTCGGTAATCCCGCTCGGCACGGCAACGATCACCCGAGGCGGGGCGAATTTGATCGAGTTGCCGGCCTTTTGGATGAAGTGCCGGAGCATCGCCTCGGTCACGTCGAAGTCCGCGATGACACCGTCCTTCATCGGGCGCAACGCGCTGATGTTCATCGGGGTGCGCCCCAGCATCTTCTTGGCCTCGAGCCCGACGGCAACGACGTCGCCCGTATCTTCGCGTCGGGCCACAACACTCGGCTCGCGCAGCACAATACCCTTGTCGCGGACGTAGACGAGCGTATTGGCGGTACCCAGATCGATTCCGACGTCGTTAGAAAACAGGCCAAAAACTTTTGCGAACATATTCCTTCCCGTGGGTCGGAAGAGCAACAGCAACCCCGACAACCCAATTTAAATGATTCTTCTGGGCGAGCTTAGAACAGATGTCAAAGTCAAATTGGTCCGATTCGGACGATTCCACATTTGCTTTAGCTTTCCGATTGCGAACGGGGCTGGGTTTCTCAGAAGATACGCCGATTCCGTGAGATTGTTGTTTCGCTACATTCTTTTCTCCGCAGCACTGGCAGCCGCCATGGGTGTCGGCTTCTTCGTGTTCGTGCTCATGACGGGGAATGCGATGCGTGATATCGTTGGAGAGCTGGCCGCCGGACGTATTAGCTGGCAGTTGGCTGGCGAACTCCTCCTCCTTCTGATCCCGTATTCCATCTCCTTTGCCCTTCCTCTGGGCGCCCTGATCGGCGTGCTGGTCGTCCTGGGGCGTCTCTCGGCCCGCCAGGAGCTGACCGCGATGCGCGCCGCCGGACTCTCGCTCTGGCACATCTCCGCACCGGTATTCCTGTTGGCGTTGCTCGGTTGGGCCGCGGCCGCGATTATCAACAACCTCTACGCGCCGGTCGCCAAGGAGCGCTACAAGAGCATGCTGGAGGAGGTGGTGCGCGAGGATCCCCTCCGCTTCATCGTCGAGGGCGTCTTCATTAAAGACTTCCCGGGATACGTGTTCTACGTCGAGAATAAGGAGGGGGATCGCTTGAAGCGCTTCTGGGTCTGGGAACTCGACGATCAACACCGGGTCATCCGTATGCTGCGGGCGCGGGAGGGGCGGATCACCTTCGAAGCCGAAGCCGATGCCCTGTTCCTCGACCTGCTCGACGTTGCCGGTGAATTGCGCAGCGAGCGGCACCCGGACGATCCGCGCTCGGGCCATCTCGCCGGCGCGACCGAGAATATCCGCTTTCGACTGCCCCTCGAGGCCGTCCTGGGAGCGCCTCCCGAGCGGACGCTCGATCCAACCCGCCTCGACATCTTCGCACTGCTCGAGCGGGGGGAACGCTTGCGCGGGCATCTCGCAGGCGAGGAGGAGGTGGCGGCCGAGATCCGTCGGGCATGGCAGCGGGAGCTGAGCACGATCCAGTACGGGATCAGCCGGAACTTCGCCATGGCGTTCGCGATTGTGGCGCTCGTTTTCCTCGGCATTCCCATGGGAATCCGGGCCAGCCGCAGCGAGACGCACGCCAATCTTGGTCTCGCCCTCATTCTGGCCATGGCGTACTACGTCATGCTGATCCTCATCGACTGGCAGGAGGGCATCCCCGAGCGCCGTGCGCACCTGCTCGTCTGGATCCCCAACATGCTCTATTGCACTGTCGGTCTCCTGCTGATGCGCGGGGCCCGCCGACGATGAACCCGCGTCCGGGCGTGCGGCCAATGCGAGCTGTGACAAGCGTGCTGATCAGCTGCTTGTCGAACGTCGGTGGTTCTGAAACGGCTCCCAAATGCGCGGAGGATTCCTCCGGGATGCGGGAAGCGTCGTGGTGTTGTGCTCGTTTACATGTTCGATTCTGATTTCATCCCAGTACGCGGCGAATCCGTCCCGCCGTCTCGCGACCGATTCCCTCCACGTTCGTCAGCTCCTCAGCCGACGCCGTCACGCATCCCTGCACGCTGCCGAACGCGGCGAGAAGGCGCTTGGCCCTGCGCGGCCCGACGCCCGGCAGGGTCTGAAGGATGTAGAGCTTGCGCCGCTCAATCGCCTTCGGTTTGCGACCGTGCGCTGTATAGAACCCCGTTCCCTGGCGGTGTAATTGCGAGGCCGCATATACGATGAGCCGGGCGGATTCCTCCGCGTCCGCCGCGTAGAGGAGGGGCAGACCGTGAATCAGTGTAACGGTGATCAACGCCCCCTGGAAGGCCTCCCGGCTCAATCCGAACCCGGCGGGGTCCCGGGCGTCACCCTCCAACAAAAATAGCGCCGCGGAATTCGACTTGGCGAGCCGGTACGCCTGGCGAAACAGCCGCGTATCGAGCACCGACACGGCAAAATCCTGCACCGTCTTGCGTTCGACGAGGAGACGTCCTTCGACGGCGTAGTCTCCGATTTCGAGTGTCGCGGTACGAACAGTCACTCCCGGCAGGCACTCAAGTGCCTCCACAACGCCTGAACGGCTCTCCCGGTGGTCAGCAATGACCGTCAGTTCGGTGTCGGTCTGGAGAAGTGCGGGCATGGCGAGTATAAATAAAAAAATGGTTAAAAAGTAAAATAAAATATTGGGCTGATTACCGATGCGAGGGTCGGGAGCCTGCCATTGTGACGTTGGGGTTTACTTTGGTTGGGATCGAGGTAGGTTGGGCGTTCGTGAGAAAGACGGAGCCACTGTTGTCCATCGAGCGGTTGACGAAGCGATACGGTGACCTGGTCGCGGTGCGGGATCTCTCGCTGGAGATTGCGCCGGGCGAGATATTCGCGATGCTTGGGCCGAACGGGGCGGGGAAGACGACGTTGATCGGATGTGTGACCGGGTTGATTCAGCATTTCGACGGGACGGTACGGGTTGCGGGGTACGACGTGCGCCGGGATTACCAGGTTACCCGTCAGGTGGTCGGGGTGGTGCCGCAGGAGCTGAATTTTGACGCGTTCTGCAGCACGCGCCAGATCCTGATCTACCAGGGCGGCTACTTCGGCCGGCGGCGTGCGTGCGAGCGCGCGGATGAACTGCTTCGGATTTTCGGACTCTCCGAAAAGGCGTCGGCAAACTCGCGGTGGCTCTCCGGCGGGATGAAGCGGAGGTTGATGATCTGCAAGGCGCTCATGCACCAGCCGGCACTCCTGTTTCTCGACGAACCGACCGCGGGTGTGGACGTCGAATTGCGCGACGAGTTGTGGGCTTACGTTCGCCGGCTCCGGGAGGAAGGAGTCACGGTCTTTCTGACGACTCACTACCTCGAGGAGGCGGAGCAGCTCGCCGACCGGATCGGCATTCTGAACCAGGGGCGCCTGATTCTTGTCGACCGGCGCGACCGCCTGTTGAACCGGTTCGGCACGCGCTGGTTGACGGTCACCTGCGACCGGAAACTGCCCAAACCGCTGAAGGATCGTCTCGCTCCGTTCCAGGTGACGTTTCCCGGGCCGGACTGTCTCCGGGTGCGCTATCGCGGCGCTCGGGACCCGGAGCGGGTTCCGGTGGTCGAGCAGGTGCTGGCAGCGGTGCGTGACGCGGGCATGCAGGTTCGCTCCCTGGAAGGGGGGCGCAGTTCGCTCGAGGAGATTTTCCGAAACATCGTGAAGCGTGACAACCACCCGGACGCCGGCGCGGTTGTGGAACCGGAGGGGGGCTATGTGCGGTGAGGGGGTGGTAAAGGTCGACGCCCCTCAAACCGGGGCCGTGGCGCCCGGCGTGCACGCTGACGCGGCTCGCTGCCGGGTCGACGCGCTCGTCGCGCGAGCGCGGCGCGAGCGCGGGGTGTACGGCTGTGTCATTTTGTTTCGCCGGGAGCTGGACCGGTTCCTTCGGTATTCGGCGCAGACGATCGTCAGTCCCGCGCTGACGACGCTTCTCTGGTTTCTCGTCTTCGGCTATTCGTTGGGCGAGCGGCTCCAGGAGATCAAAGGAATCCCGTACGTCGACTTCCTGGTGCCGGGACTCGTGATGATGGCATTGATTATCAACACGTTCCTTAACTCGGGATTCTCGTTTTTCATCAGCAAGATCCACGGTACCGTTGTCGACCTGATGGTGACCCCGTTGACCCCGCTCCAGATTATCGCCGGGTATACCGGGGCGTCGGTAGTACGCGGCATTGCGGTCGGGGGTGTAATCTGGGCCGTCGCCATCCTGATGGGTGCCTCGACACTCCACCAGGTCGGGATCACCGTGGCGTTCCTGCTCCTGACCTGCATGAGTTTCGCGCTGTTCGGATTGATCGTGGGGATCCTCGCCCGCGATTTTGATCATATCAATTTCATCCCGAACTTTCTGATCATGCCGTTCACGTTTCTCGGGGGTGTTTTCTACTCGATCGACATGCTCCCCGGGCCTTGGGACACAGTGTCGCGGTTTAATCCGATTCTTTACATGGTCAACGGGTTACGCTACGGAATGACGGGCGTCTCAGACGTGCCGGTCGGGCTTGGCCTCGCTATCGTCACAGTCTCTGTCCTCCTGTGCCTCGGCATCGCCTGGTGGCTGCTCGCCACCGGCCGGAAACTACGCGAGTAGGAACTGCGAGATTCCTGTGAAACGGCGTTGACACGGGGACATCAAGGTCCTTTGTTCTATTGTTTTTCATCAACACGTTTCGCGCCATGAAAGTAGCATCTTCACTGAAGTCTTTGAAAACACGGCATCCGGATTGCCAGGTCGTGCGTCGCCGCGGGCGCGTGTACGTCATCTGCAAGACCAATCCCCGCTTTAAAGCGCGCCAGGGTTGAGCTCGATTACTTTTTGGAGATTCGAATTGTGAAAACAGATATCCATCCCAAACTTCAGCCGGCTTGTTTCGTGGACGTTTCGACCGGTCGCAAGTTCTACACCCGTTCGGCCATGCGCTCCGACAAGAAGGAAACCGTCGATGGCGTCGAGTACAACCTGATTGTGCGCGATGTCACCAGTGCCTCGCATCCAGCCTACACCGGAGAGAAGCGTTTCGTGGACGCTGCCGGGCGCGTCGAGAAGTTCGAGCAGAAATTCCGCCGCAAAAAGCAGGGGTAGCCCTGCTCTGAACGTTTTGTGCCCGACGACCAAGAGGTGAACGCCGGCTGAAGGAAAGCGTTCTGGCCGGACCTCCGTTTTCAGGAGGTGTTGAATACAGTCCCCCGTTTTCCTTTTATGCCCCGCCATCATTCTCCCCTCGCCGTTCTCGCAGCGCTCAGCGTTCTGGCGCTCTCCCTCGACAGCCGCATTGTAATCAACGAGTTCGTCGCCTCGAACAGCACGACGCTCGTCGACGGGGACGGCGACTCGGCGGATTGGATCGAGATGTACAACGCCGGACCGCACACGGTAAACCTTGAGGGGTACGGGTTCACCGACGATCGCTCCCGTCCGTTCCGCTGGGTCTTTCCAGACGTCGACATGGAATCCGGTGCGTTTCTTATCGTCTGGGCCTCCGGAAAAGACCTCTCCGCTTCGTTGCACACAAATTTCCGCCTCAGTTCCGGCGGCGAACCACTTCAACTGACGGCTCCGGACGGCACGATCGAGGATTCGGTCGACCCGGTCTCGGTGCCCCGGGATATCTCCTACGGGCGGGTCCCCGACGGAGCCGATGCGTGGTTCTACTTCGACGAACCGACCCCGGGCGCGGCGAACACGAGCCCGGGCTACAACGAACCGGTGTCCATGCCGGTGTTGAGCCACGAACCGGGGTTCTACGCTGACACGGTACACGTCGAGGCGTTCGTTCCGGATTTCGCCGAGGCGCAGATTCACTACACGATCGACGGGTCCCGCCCGACACTTGACTCCCCTCTCTATACGGCGCCGATCTCCGTGGCCGACCGCACGGGCGACCCCAACGACCTCTCCACGATCGCGACCGCCACTCCCGGCAGCGGTTACTGGAACTGGTCCGGTCCGCCCGCCGAAGAGGTTTATAAGATCAACGTCCTGCGCCTGCGCGCATTCAAGCCGGACCACCTGCCCAGTCTCGTCACCTCCGCCAGTTATATCATCGGACAGGAGGCCGAGCAGCGCTACTCGCTGCCGGTGGTTTCCATCGTGTCCGGGTACGACTCATTTTTCGACCCCGGGACCGGTCTCTTCGTGAACGGCAATTACCACGAGCGAGGCGAGGAGTGGGAACGGGAATCGCACATCGAGTTCTTTGAAGACGGCGCCTTGGGATTTGCGCAGGATGTCGGGGTCCGAATCCATGGCGGGTGGAGCCGGCGCGCGCCGATCAAATCGCTGCGCATTTACGCCCGCGGTCGTTACGGGAAGCGGGTCATTGACTACCCGATCTTTCGTGAGAAGGCGACCCGTACCTTTGAGCGGTTGATCCTCAGAAGCGGCGGCAGCGATTGGGCGAAGCTGCCGATGCGCGACGGATTCGCGCAGTCGTTGATCCGTGGCATCTCCGACGTTTCCCATCAGCATTACCGGCCCGTTGTCGTCTTCATCAACGGGGAATACTGGGGAATTCACAACATCCGCGACCGCTACGACGGCAAGTACCTGGAACATGAATATGGTGTTCTCGATGCGGATATCCTGACGGATATCGACACGGTCAAACAGGGATCGAATGCCGACTACCTGGATCTCTACGATTTTCTGGCGGATGAAGACATGGACGATTCCGACAACTACCGTCTGGTTCGCGAACAGATCGATGTTGCGAATTTCCGGGACTATCACATCGCGCAGGTCTACTACATGAATATCGACCAACCGGGCAAGAATGCCGACTTCTGGCGCTCGCAAACGGTCCGGAAAGGCCATCCGCACGCGGACGGTCGATGGCGGTGGCTGCTCTACGACGTCGACAACAGTTACGGGTTTCTCACGGGCTACGCGCCTCCCGATCGAAGCGGATTGATCTTCTGCACCAGCCTCAATCATATCGACGCGACCGCCCTGAACCCAAAATCGACGGTTCCTTCGTACGCCCCCAACACGCCCGCAGCGACTCTTCCGCTGCGTCGGATGCTCCAGAACACGGAATTCCGGACCGACTTTATCAACCGGTTTGCCGACTTGTTGAACACGGTCTTTTCATCCGAATTTGCCACGGCGCGGCTTGCGGAGATCCAGGCCGAAGTCGAGCCTTATGTCCCTGAACACCTCAACCGGTGGGGAAAACCGAGCATGCAGAGATGGTTGAGTGAGCGCAACCGGGTCTACCGCTTCGCCACCGACCGCCCGGGCTACATGCGCGATGACATTCAATCGTTCTTCGGACTCGGTGCTACAACCCCGATTACTGTCGATGTCGCCGGCGGGAGCGATCGGGGATACATCCGCGTCAACAGCATTGAGATTACCGGTGAGACCCCCGGCGTCGCCGCCGATCCTTACCCGTGGACCGGGATCTATTTCGGCGGGGTTTCGGTTCGGCTGCGCGCCATCCCGGCCCCCGGATTTCAGTTTGCGGGATGGGAGGAATTTCCGAGTGAATCGTCGGACACCCTCGTCATCCTCCCGCAATCCGAAATGACCGTCACGGCGATTTTCGAGCCGGCCCGTCCGTCCACGCTCATTCATTATTGGAACTTCAACGAGCCCGGCGCTCTCGTCGAACCGACCGATACCATGGGCGGCGCCGAACTCGCCCTGATGCTCGGGCCGGACAGCATGCTCACTTACGACGACGGGCAGGAGTTCTTCGGCGGGAACGCACGCGGTGGCGACGAACCGGGCACCCATCTGCGCCTCAACAACCCGCTCGGGGCCGTCATCACCATCGCGCTGCCCACCACCGGATATGAACAACCGGTTCTGCAATACGAGTCGCGCCGGTCGGGCCAAGGAGCGGGAATCCAATACCTCAGCTATACGATTGATGGTACAAGCTTTGAGCCGCTCGACACCGTGGTGCTATCCAACAGCGCCCCCACGGTGTTCCGTTTCGACCTGAGAAATCGTGACGGCGTGGCGGACAATCCGGATTTTGCGATTCGGATGGCATTTGACACAGGATCGGGCGGGACCGCAGGCAACAACCGCATCGACAACCTCACCCTCGAGGGCCGGGAGATCGAAACCGCCACGATCTTCGATCAATCCGATTCGACGTTGGATATGGGGCAGGGATGGAAGTGGAACGAACTCGGATACCTCTACGACCGGCACTTCCCGTTTGTGTACCTTCACGGTATCAGCAGCTGGGTCTACGTCTTCGGGGACGACGAAGCGAGCTACTACTTCTGGTCTTTCACGGAAGCCCACTGGGCGTGGATCGGCCGTGATCACTATCCCCGATATTACATCCTCACCGGTAACCAGGCCGGCCGATGGCGTGAGCTATAGATCCATGCCGTTTACGGGCCGGCAACGGCTTGAACTCGCGGAGGGTCTCCAGGGTGGAAGCGCGGTGTTGCCCCGCGTGGCCGCTCCGGGTTGACCGCCGACCGGTTCAGGGTGTGCGTGCGCCGGAGCCTCCCTCCGGCGCTATTCCGCCGGTATGCTTGAGCAGATGGTAGAGCGGGCTGTCGGTCCCCAGGATGATCCGGGTGTTGTCGCCGAGAATACTCTCGTAGGCTTCGAGCCCGCGCAGCAGACCGAAGAAATCGGGATCGCGGCTGTAAGCCTCGGCATAGATCGCGATGGCTTCGCCCTCCGCTTCGCCGCGAATCCGTTGTGATCGCTCGACGGCGCTGCTCTCGATAATCGCGAGCTCGCGCTGCATTTCACCGAGGCGTTCCTCCGCTCGCTGCCGCCCGCCCGAGCGGAATCCGGCGGCGATCTTTTGCAGCTCTGCATTCATCTGAGCGTAGACATTCGACTCGATCTCCCGGATGTAGCTCAGTTGTTTGACGAGGACATCTTCAAGGTGGATGCCGAGCCCGACCTGTTCGAGTCGGCGGCGGGCCTCGGTGAGGATGTTCTGGAGGACGATGGGGCGCCCGGCGGCGTAGTTGCCGTCGTCGTCCGTGGAGAGGCGGGGGAGTTCGGCACCCAGGGTCGCGAGCTGGTCGGTGTCGATGTCATCGAGGTCCTCTTCGGCCACCGTGACGCGTAACTCCTCATAGCTGGTGTCGAGGATCCGGTTGGAGCTTCGGATCACCTCAAAGAGGTCGAATTTCGCGATCTCGTCCTTGACGGCGCCCTCGATGATTCCGTTCAAGCGGGTCTCCGCCTGATGCTCGGAACGGATCGTTTCGCGGAAGCGGCGGGCGTCGGCGATGCGCCAGCGAGCGGTGACATCGACATGGATTGTGCGCCGGTCGCGGGTGATCGCGGTGGTCTGGCTGCCGTCCCAGCGGAGGAGGCGTTTGTCGTAGTTCTGGACCTTCTGCCAGGGCCGTTTGAAATGGAGCCCTGCTTCGGTGACGGTGTCGCCGGTGACCCGGCCGAATTCGGTGACGACTGCCTGCTCCCATTGATTCACGGTAAACACGCAGAATGTGGCCAGAAAGCCGAGGAGGGCGAGCAGGGCAACGACGCTGAGCACCGCGATGCTGACATTGCCCCGGCAGGCGCCGGCGGCGCCTGGGTGGTCGTTGGGTGTGGTGGTGTGGAAGCGGGTGTTCATCGGGATTCAGAGCTTTGCAGGTTGAGCAGGGGGAGAACCGACTGAAGGTCTTCGTCGACGACAAGGATTTCCTTCAGATTTGGCGCGTGGCGTTCGAGGTTTTCGAGGTAGAGGCGGGTGCGGGTGATCTCCGGCGCGAGCTCGTAGGATTCGAGCATACTGATGAAGCGGTCGGCATCGCCGCGGGCGGTACGCACGCGGCGCTCCTGAAATCCCTGCGCTTCGAGAACCATGCGTTCGGCTTGGCCGCGTGCGCGTGGCACCCGCTCCTGATATTCGCGAGAGGCTTCCTCGACGAATCGCACGGCGTCCTGTTCGGCCTTGTTGAGGTCGTTGAACGCGGCGCGCACCTGGTCCGGCGGACTGGTGAAGATCAAGTTCACTTCGTTGATCCGCAAACCCATGGCGAAACGGTTGACGTAATCCTGAATCAGCTCACGCGCCCGCATCTGGATCTCGGTGCGCCCGATCGTGAGAATCGGGATGCTGGCCCGGTCGCCCATGATCTCTCGCATGACGGACTGCGAGATATCGCGCAGCGTATCGACCGGATCCTTGACGTTGAACAGGTAATGGGCGGGATCCTCGCGGGAGAACTGGACGTCGAACCCGGCGAGTACGATGTTGAGATCCCCGGTCAACATCGAGGATTCCTCCGCGTAATCGGCTTCCCGACGGGTGCCGCGCGAGCGGTAGCCGAACTGCTGGACGTCGACGATCCGGCTGGGAACCTTGTAAATCTGATCGACCGGGTAGAAGAGCTTGAAGTGCAGGCCGGGCCCGACGGTCTCGACATGCTTCCCGAAGCGGAGCAGGACCCCTTCCTCCTCGGCTTCGACCTGGTAGACCATAGAGCCGCCCAGGAAGATCACGAGAAAGAGAATGGGGATCCAAAGGTATCGGAGAATCGGAATGTCGACCTCCTGTTGGTTGGGCAGTTGTATGCGCATGGGGCCAGTGTTACACCCTCTCTGCCGGCGTCAATGTTTTGAGAGCGAAATCGACTGATTCGGTGGGGTGCATCTTTTTATGGATTGAGTCGTGACGGTGCCTGCCAATAATTGCGCCAAATTCAAAGGTATACGCACGCTTATGACGACAACTGCGATTCGAAATGGTTTTTGCGGGGCGATCGGCAACACGCCGTTGATCCGCCTCACCACGCTCTCCGAGGCGACCGGGTGTGAGATACTGGGGAAGGCGGAGTTTCTGAATCCGGGCGGGTCGGTGAAGGATCGCGCCGCCTTGGGGATCATCGAGGATGCCGAGCGGCGCGGTCTGTTGAAGCCCGGGGGAACGATTGTGGAGGGCACCGCGGGTAATACCGGAATCGGGTTGACGCTGGTGGCGAATGCCAAGGGGTACCACTGTGTCATCGTCATACCGAACGATCAATCCGAAGAGAAGATCAACCTGCTTCGGGCGATGGGGGCAAAGGTGCGCCCGGTTTGCCCGGCTCCGTACCGGGAGCCGGGCAACTACAACAAGATCGCCGCCCGCCTTGCGGAGGAACTCCCCGGCGCCTTCTGGGCCAATCAGTTCGACAATCGAGCCAACGCAGAGTTTCACTACCGCACCACCGGTCCGGAATTGTGGGAGCAGACCAACGGGGAGATTACCGGGTTCGCCACCGCCGTGGGAACCGGCGGTACGCTCAACGGTGTTGCGCGGTTTCTGAAGGAGCGCAACGCTGCAATCACCACGATGTGCGCCGACCCGATGGGGGCGGCGATGTGGTCGTGGTTCCGGCACGGACACCTCGATATCGACGATGGCGACTCCGTCGCCGAGGGCATCGGGCAGGGGCGCGTTACGAAGAATGTCGAGGGGAGTCCGATTGATGATGCGGTGCGCGTCCCCGACCGGATCATGATCGAACTCATCTATCATCTTCTCGAACACGAGGGCCTGCTCCTTGGGACCTCCACCGGGATCAACGTTGCCGGCGCGCTCAAGACCGCGCTCAAGGGCGGCAAGGGCCAGGTGATCGCAACTGTCTTGTGCGACGACGCCCAACGCTACCTGTCGCGTTTATTCAACAGCGCGTGGCTTCGGGAGAACAATCTGCTCCCCGAGCGATGGGGTCTTCAGCGGATTCTCGACGAGATCAATGGCCTTGACTAGAGTGCGCGTTGTGCTCATCGGTGCGAAGAGCCAAACCCGTTGATTGTATGAAAGAGACAGAAAACAATAATCCTGTAGCAAACTTTTCACTGCCCTCCGGGGTGCAGGCGATTTTCGATGCCGCTCCTTCGGTGATGCAGGCGCGTTCGATCGAACACCTCGTCGAATTGTCGACAGTCGATGCCGGACCGGACGGCTGGCATGAGGTGGCGTACGACGTGCCGGGCCGCGGCCGCGTCGTCGAGGCGCGCGCCTGCCGCGTCAAGAACGGAATCGCCGCGAATTACATGGAGCCGTACATGCGCCGCCGCGATCCCGATTGCATGGTGATTGGAGATGAGCAGCCGACGGACAAGCCGACTTTCCGCGAACGTTACGGCAGCGAGTTCACCGGGCTGCGCCAGGAGACGTTCGACTGGCTGTCCGGGCAGCCGCTGGTTTATTTTCCATTCATCGCCGGTATGGCGGGGAAGGGGATGGACGCCCTCGTGGTGGCGCCGGCCAACGCTGGATTTTTCGGACTCGGACTGGCGATGCTACAAGGCTTGATTCCTCCCGGCGACGAGCATGAAGGCTTTGAGCCGCGGGCAATCATCTATGTGGCACCTCCGTTCCGCCATACGCATTTTGAGGGGCGCCAGGTTGTCGTGCACAACCGAACCGAGGCGATGCACGAGTTGTTCAGTTACAATCTCTATCCCGGTCCTAGCGCGAAGAAAGGTATTTACGGGGTCTTGATCAACCTCGGGGAGGAGGAGCAGTGGGTGACCATGCACTGTTCGACGGTGCAGGTTGTCACGCCGTACGAAAATCGCGTCATCATTTCGCACGAGGGTGCCAGCGGCGGCGGCAAGAGCGAAATGCTCGAACACGTGCATCGCATGGATGATGGATCGCTCTTGCTTGGCCAGAGCACGGTAACCGGCGAGGTGCGAAAGCTGACGCTCCCGCTCTCGTGCGAGCTGCACCCTGTTTGCGATGACATGGCGCTCTGCCACCCGAGTTTGAACCGGAACCGCGGAAAGCTGGGCCTCATGGATGCGGAAGATGCTTGGTTCGTCCGGGTGAACCACATCACGGATTACGGCACCGATCCCCAAATCGAGGGGATGACCGTGAACCCGAAAGCGCCCCTTCTGTTCCTGAATATTGAAGCCACGCCGGGTGCCACAACCCTCATCTGGGAGCATATTGAGGATGCGCCGGGCGAACCGTGCCCGAACCCGCGCGTGATCATCCCGAGGCAGATCGTGAATCGGGTGGTCGACGGATCCGTGGATGTCGACATACGCAGCTTCGGGGTGCGCTGCCCGCCCTGCACCCGCGAGAAGCCTACCTACGGCATTCTTGGGCTCTTCCACATCCTGCCGCCCGCCCTGGCGTGGATCTGGCGCCTGGTCGCCCCGCGGGGCCACGCAAACCCGAGCATTTCTGAGTCAGAGGGTATGTCGTCTGAGGGCGTAGGCTCGTACTGGCCATTCGCTACGGGACGGAAGGTGGACCAGGCGAATCTCCTGCTGAATCAGATTATTGAAACCCCGGCGGTACGTTACGTGCTCATCCCGAACCAGTATGTCGGGGCGTGGAAAACGGGCTTTATGCCGCAATGGGTCGCTCGCGAATACCTGGCCCGTCGCGGCGGGGCGGAGTTCGATTCTACGCGTGTGGGGGCGTCACGCTGCCCATTGCTCGGATGGACCCCCGGATCGATCGTGGTCGAGGGCCGTCCTGTCGGCCCGTGGTTCTTCGAGGTCGAACGGCAGCCGGAAGTCGGGGTCGAGGCATACGATGCCGGTGCCGAGATACTCAAGGAGTTCGTCGATCGCGAGTTGAACGGGTTCCTGTCGCCGGATTTGTTGCGGCTTGGCCGGGAGATTATCGATTGCTGTCTCTCGAATGGAACAATTGACGACTACCGCCGGCTGATACCGCACCCGATGTTCAACGATGAGGAGTGAGTCGAACGCGGCGCGATGGAGCGCTACGATCTGACCTTTCGCCGTGGGTTTCGGCCCGCGTGGGAGGGTGTGCCGGCCGCGGCGCACCGCTGCGTCTTTGGGGTTGATTATGTCTCAGCCCGCGGAATGCAGGGCGGTGAGTTGTTCTTCACGTCGTACGGCTGGCGACTGGCGGAGCACCTGCTGCCGCAGCACTGGTTCAACGATCGCCAATACCGATTGCTCGGTCGTCGGCTTGAGGGGTCCACAGGCGCCGTTTACAAGTTCCCCCAGGCCGGGTGGCGCGGCGACCGGAGGGACCTGGTAATCAAGTTTTCGCGGGTCGCCCAGCATCCTGGCGATGTCTATATCTGGCCCGAGGTTGCCGGCGCGTGGACGGGGGGCACGATGTTCCTCAGTCCATTCGAGGAGTTTGCGAACCTGAACCACCTGCGGCTCTCCGGACCCGATGCCTGCATCCCGACGCAGCTGCCGCTCGCGATCTATTCCCCTCCGCTTCACTTTCACGACTGGCAGTTGGGTCGCCATGTGGGCCGGTTTTCTGCGTATGACCGTCGGCTGGAAGCGGATCAGACTGAAGTCGACAACCCGCCGGTCCACTACGAGTGGGATCGCCTCTACATTCTGCTCTACGGCTGGCTCGACGGCGTCGATGTGGAGGAAGCACACGAAAACGGCCGCATCTCCAAGGCATCGATGGAGCAATTGTCCATTCGGGTGGACGGTCGTCTGGCGTGTTCGGGGCTTGTTGTGCTCGATCACAAACCGCGTCATATCATCGTGCGACCTGCCGCACAGACCGGATTGCGCAAGGGACGGGCTGACGTGCTCTATGGGTTGGTGGACTACGAACTGCTCGTCGGTCGGGAGGGCACGGTCTTTCCAAAGCGCCCAAGGGGGTGACGCGCCGATCAGTCGCGGTCTGTCGTCGCTTGAAGTGCTTCCTCAACGTGTGTGTAGGGAAGCTCGAACGCTTCGGCGACTGCCTGATACGTGACGTGGCCGTGGACGATGTTGGCGCCGCGGGCGATCGCGGAATTTTCGCGGATGGCGCGGACGCACCCTTTCCCGGCCAGTTCGAGGCCGTATGGGAGGGTGGCGTTGGTAAGCGCGAGGGTGGAGGTGAGGGGCACCGCGCCCGGCATGTTGGTCACGCAGTAGTGGATTACGCCGTCGACCTCATAGATCGGATCGCGATGGCTTGTCGGACGTGAGGTTTCGCAGGAACCACCCTGGTCGATGGCGACATCGACGATAACCGCGCCCTGCTTCATTGATTTGAGGTGTTCGCGGGTGACGAGCTTCGGGGCCTTCGCCCCGCGCAACAGGACGCTGCTGATGACCAGGTCGGCCTCCTCGAGCGAGGTGCGCAGGCTGGCGGGATTGGACATCAACGTGAACACGTTCTCCGGCATCACGTCGTTAAGATAGCGGAGACGATCGAGGTTCACGTCCAGAACGTAAACCTGCGCCCCCATTCCGGCCGCCATTTTTACGGCATTGCTGCCGACAATTCCCGCTCCGATCACGACGACCGTGGCCGGAAGGACTCCCGGAACCCCGCCGAGCAGAACCCCGCGGCCCCCGTGTTCGCGCTCGAGAAATTTGGCACCTTGCTGGACGGCCATGCGGCCCGCGACTTCACTCATCGGGGTGAGCAACGGCAGATGGCCGTCCGGAGTTTCAATGGTTTCGTATGCAATCGCGATGGATGCGGCGGCGCGAACCGCGCGCGTTAGCTCTTCCGAGGCGGCGAAATGAAAATACGCGAAAATGGTTTGGCCGGGCCGCATCAAGGGGTACTCCGCCGGTTGCGGCTCTTTGACCTTGAAGAGTAGCTCGGCGTGCTTCCAAACCTCCGAGGCGGATGCTATCCGCGCTCCTGCGGCCTCGTAATCGCTGTCCACGAACCCGCTTGGGGCGCCAGCGCCGCGCTCGACGAGGACCTGATGGCCGCGCGCGACGAGTGCTTCCGCTCCGCCAGGGACGAGCGCCACGCGGCTCTCGTCCTCCCGGATTTCTTTGACGACACCTGCTATCATAAAACGGCTGGTCCATGTGTTTTAGAGGATTGATTCAGATTCCGCAATCCGCTTTTCTCGGAATCAAATGCTCGTTTCTCCAAATCGACGCGAAGCGATTCGCAAAACTGTAAGCGGCTGGCCGTCTGTCGTATTGCCAAAGCCTGAGCGCGCGCGGCTGGCATTGTTGTTGATGGAGATTCCGCTGCCCGGCGGTTTTGAATTCCGCGTTGCCGCAAAGGATTGTCCTGACGGTTTGGAGACAGGGGGTCCCGTCGCCCTGCGCGATGCCGAAGGCCTGTTGCTGGCGGTTCTTCACGTGGAGTCCGCCGAAACGCAAGGCGACTGGGTGGAGATACGCGGGGCTTGTGAGGGGATCGAGATACCGCCCTGTTATGGGTTTGCGCACTGGCGTGTCGCGCCGCAAAGGATGCGTGAGCGGATCATCAAGAATGGTTGGAGCCACGTCTCTGCCGTCTTTCTGACCGTGGCGCCCTCGGAGGCTGTGATCGCGCACCTGCGCGAGCGGATGGCGGATCCTCGGAGCGCACTGTTGTTCTTTGCCTGGGCGGATCCGGACGATTCTGAATCCTTCCCCCGCGCGCGTGTCCTGCGCGAGCTGTGCGTCGGCGAGGGCGAGCGCTGGAACCTCGTCGTCATTCCCGGCCCGATTCCGGGGACGGGGTGGCGAAGCGCGGTGGCAAAGGCATACGGCGCGCATGACATGTTGCTGTGCGGAACCGAGACCGGCTATTGCGAGGAGGGCCTGCGGTGCCATCCGATCCCGACACCCGAAGGATCGCCCATTCCGGATCATCTCGCGCGAATCTGGCAGGTTGCACACCCGTCCCCCTCGAAGCGGGGTTTCACGGTGTTTTTCACCGGTCTCTCCGGCTCCGGGAAGTCCACACTCGCTCAGTTGTTACGTATCCACATCCTCGAAGCGACGCAGCGCCGGGTGACGCTGCTCGACGGCGACCTGGTCCGGCGCCACCTCAGTTCGGAACTGGGGTTCTCCAGGGAGCATCGCAATCTGAACGTCCTGCGCATCGGATGGGTGGCGGGTGAGATCACGCGTCACGGCGGGGTCGCGATCTGTGCGCCGATCGCACCCTACGCGGATATCCGGCGACAGGTGCGCGCCCTGGTCGAAGCGCACGGTAGTTTTTTCCTCGTTCACATCGCCACCCCGCTTGAGGTCTGTGAATCGCGTGATCGCAAGGGACTGTACGCCCGCGCTCGCGCCGGGGAGATTCGCGAATTCACCGGTGTTGATGATCCATACGAGCCTCCGGATGATGCGGAGATCGTTCTGGATACGAGCAACTCGGGTCCGGATGAGGCGGTTGCGCGAATCGTCGAGCGGCTCCGCGGTCACGGACTGATTCCTGAAGAAGCTGGGTCGTGACGATCGCCCGATGTCTTCCGGGTGTTGCGTTCGATTGGCTGATGTGTTCTGCCGGTTCCTGTGCGCCGGATTATGAAATCGCCGCCGGGCTTGACTCTCCCGGGATTCGAGGCATCTCTCTGATTCATATGATTCTAAATTCCGAAATCCGTCCTCTCGTCGATGAAGTGACCAAGCGCGCCGGTTATCTCTGGAGGTATCTTTGACGTCGAAGAGAAACAAAAACAGATAGCCGAACTCGAGGACCGCATGGGGGCGCCCAATTTCTGGGATCGCCAAGAGGAGGCGCAGCGTGTGGCGACCGAAGCGAGTCAGCTCAAGCAACGCATCGAGCCGATCATCGCGATCCGCAAGGAGGTCGACGATCTTCAGGCGCTGGTTGAGCTGGTTGAGGAGGCCGACGACGAGGAGGCGAGCGCCTACCAGGAGGAGATCGACAAATCCGCTCGCGGCCTGCAGCAGCGCCTTGACGAGTTGGAGATTCAGAGTTTCCTCGACGGCAAGCTCGACCCCAACAATGCGATCGTGAGCATCCATGCCGGCGCCGGGGGCACCGAGTCGTGCGATTGGGCGGAGATGCTCATGCGAATGTACACCCGGTGGGCCGAAGGGAGAGGCTATTCCGTCGAGGTCCAGGATCTGCAGGAGGGGGATGAAGCCGGAATCAGTCGGGCAACCCTCCGGATCGTCGGTCTCAACGCCTACGGCTACGCTCGCGCCGAACGGGGCGTCCACCGCCTGGTCCGAATCAGTCCGTTCGACTCGAACAAGCGGCGCCACACCTCCTTCACCGCTGTGGATGTCATCGCGGAGGTGGACGATGACGTCGAGATCGAGGTTAAGGACGAGGATTTGCGGGTGGACACGTACCGTTCGAGCGGGAAGGGTGGACAACACGTAAACAAGACCGATTCCGCGGTCCGCCTCACCCACCTTCCAACCGGCATTGTGGTGGCGTGTCAGAACGAGCGTTCCCAACACAAGAACCGCGCCACGGCGATGAAGCTGCTCAAGTCCCGAATCTATGAGAAGACGATGGATGAGAAGCGGGCCGAAATGGAGCGTTTCTACGGCGAAAAGAATGAGATCGGGTGGGGCAATCAGATTCGCAGTTACGTTTTTCAGCCGTATCAGATGGTCAAGGATCTGCGCACCGGTGTGGAGACTTCGAACATTCAGGCGGTGATGAACGGTGATATCGAGCGATTCATCCATGCCTGGTTGCGCGCCGGGTGTCCGTCCGTCCGCAACAAAAACTATGAAACCGAGGAATAATCCGCGATGATTGCGACTGCTTTGGAATTCCGGGAGATTCGCCGCGCCTTTGAGGAACAGCCTCTGTTCGAGGACAAGTCCTGGCAGCTCTCCCCGGCGGCGTGGGAGTTGACCGCGAAACAGGTGCGGGAGATCGAGCGCATCGGAGAGGCCTGCCTCGCCTTTCACAAGGCCCTGGAACGCCTCTATCTGCGCGCCTATGAGGGGCAGAATCTGCTCCGCAACCGCAAGCTTACCGCTCCGTGGGTCGCCGAGTTCCTCGATCGCGGAAAGCCTGGCCCACTGCTCGAACACGCGCGTTCGAAGCGCACGCGAGGTGTGCTTCCGTCGGTGATTCGACCGGATCTGCTCGTCACCGAGGAGGGGTTCGCACTCACGGAAATCGACTCGGTCCCGGGAGGGATCGGTCTGACTGCCTTTCTGAATCGGCTTTATTCGGGCGATCCGACCGTCATTGGTGGTGCGGACGCGATGATCGAGGGATTCTACCGATCGCTGGCGGACATGGCGCCGGACAAGGAATTACCGGTGATCGCAATCCTCGTGAGCGATGAGGCTGCGACCTATCGGCCGGAGATGGAGTGGATGGCCGGAGTGCTGCGCGAGCAGGGGCGCAAAGTTTACTGCCTGCACCCGTCCGAAGTTATTCCTTTGGGAAACACGGTCTGTCTCGATGCGGAGGGCAGTCCCGAACAGATCGATGTCATCTACCGATTCTGGGAGCTTTTTGACCTGGCGAATGTGCCGATCGCCCAGTACATCCTCGATGCCTGGGAGGACTCTCAGTTGAAAGTAACGCCGCCCATGCGTCCCTTCCAGGAGGAGAAGATGGCCTTGGCGTTGTTCCACCACCATATACTGGAGGAGTATTGGAAGGAGAGCCTTCCGCGCGCGGATTTCGAGTTGTTGAGTCAAATCATCCCAAAGTCGTGGATTGTGGAACCTGCAGATCTGCCTCCGAACGCCGTGTTGGACGCCCCAAGTGTGGGCGGCAAGCCGATCCGAAGCTGGGAGGAACTCGGCGAGGCGTCGCAGAAGGAGCGGGATTACATCCTGAAAATCAGTGGGTTTCACGAGGAAGCCTGGGGGGCGCGCAGCGTCCTTTATGGAGGCGACACGTCACGGGGTCGGTGGAGGGAGGGGCTGCAGGAAGCCTGTGCCCGCAGCGACCGCAACCCCTACATCCTCCAGGAATACCGCAAGCCGAAACGGTTGCGCCATTCGCTGTACTGGCCCCGAGAGGAAGAGGAAGAACCCGCGGTCAAGGAGGTCGAAGGAAGGCTTCGTCTGTGTCCGTATTATTTTGTATCCAATAATACGGTACGTTTATCCGGAATTCTCGCAACGTTTTGCCCCGCTGACAAGAAGATCATCCATGGAATGCGCGACGCCGCCATGCTGCCCTGCCGGCAGGGGGAGGCTGAGTCGGCGAATCGGTTGTCGGAGTGAATGGGGAAGGGGCCCGCATCCTCGCCCAGAGCCTGGTCGGCCTTTGGTTCGCCTCGTTTCCTTTCGCCCGTCTTACGTGCCGACGCCTGTATACAACACGACGGCTGCGAACATCCAGAGGTAGAAGGCGAAGATTCGAAACCGTGCGCGATAGAGGAGACTGAGGACAATTTTGAGGGCGAAAATCCCTGTGACCGCGGCAACTGCGGTTGCTACGAGCATGGGAAGCCAATCCACCTGAGCGGGTTCCGCCTGCCGTAGGACCGAGACAAGGTGCACGGCCGATGCGGCGAGAATCGTCGGGATGGCGATCAGGAAACTGTAGGTGGCGGCCCACCGGCGTTTGACGCCGGCGAAGAGAGCAAATACGATGGTCAGTCCGCTCCGGCTCAGACCCGGGGCGAGCGAGAGGAATTGGGCGACTCCGATCAGGATGGCGATACCGGGACCGAGCTGGCGAAGACCGACGCGAACGGGGCGCAGCCAATCGGTTGCGTAGAGCAGAAGCCCGGTGAGTGCGAGGCAGACTGCGATCGCCTGCGGGTTCGCGAAAATGTGGCCGAACGCGTCCCGGAAGAGGAGCCCAAGAACCCCGGTGACGCCGACGGTGACAACGCCGAGCAGCGTCAGACGAGTATAGAGTGGAATGCGGCGGGATGTCAGGGCCGCGGGCAGGGCCGGCAACTCGCCCCATAGTTTGCGGAAGTACAATGTCAGTCCGGGCGCGAAAACCCATGCGATCGAGAAGAGGGTTCCGACATGCACTGCCAGGTCGAACAGAATCATCTCCGGACTCTCCGGGGCGGCGATAAGGGAGCCATCCGAGATCAGCCAATGCTGCGCCAGCGCCAGGTGGCTGGTGGAGCTGACGGGGAAAAACATGAAGACACCCTGAATGACTCCCAGGAGTACGGCTTCAAAATAGGTCACGGCGGTTTCGGATTCGTTCGGTACGGTTGACAGGCAAACCGGATCAATCCATGTGGAAGACCTCCTTGAGGCCGGCGGTGACGGGGCTGCCATCGGGGTTGGCGGGCATGAGCTCGCTCATTTCGCGCCACCAGCGCCGGCAGACATCGGTTTCCGCGATACGCGCCCACTGCGATTCGCTTTCAATCTCGGCATAGGCGAAGAGTTGATTCGTCTCAGGGTGGAGGAAGATGGAGTAGTTCGAGACGCCGTGATCCCTGAGGGCTTGCTCCAGCTCCGGCCAGATCGGATTATGCCGCTTCTCGTACTCGGCTTCGTGACCGGGGTGGACCGACATGACAAATGCTTTGCGTATCATAACCCCTGGAGTAATGCCTGAATTTGCAGACTCTGCAAAGTAAATTCAATGTGGGGTCGTTGTAGCGATCTCAGAGCAAAGCAATTGGCTCGAATTATATTGAGTCAGGCTAGAAAGGATCGAAGAATCCGGCCGATCTGTATTATGAACGCATCAAGTCGACACGCCACTTCGGCCGGGAAACCGTCTCCGGTCATATCAGCCCTGTTGATCTCGATCCTGGCCCTCGGGTTTTCTGTCGGCACCGGTTCATTAAATGCCGGTTTTGAACCGGCAGTGGTATTGTCTCCACCCAAGCATGTTTTGGACACGGGGCTCCAGGCGCCGCTGATCCGCTATAACCGCAACCTATCGGGAGGTTCTCACACCCATGGGGCTTGGAATGGTGGATGGCAGATCACACATGCGTTGGGGGTCCTGTCGGGCGCTGATCGCCGCGATCGGGGCAGAATGCTCGATCAGATCCGCTACAGTCTCGAAGGAACGAACGCGATCACCGCGACAGGCGGGCATCCGGCGCAGCACGAGCGGAACATCACGGGCGCCTACACGATTCTTCGCCACGCTGCCCCCTTCTGGAACGACGTCCTGAGCGAGGAGGAGCGCAACAAGATCACGCTGTTGATGAAGGCCGCTCTTGTGGCCAGTGCCTATACGACGGCGGACAAGACCTATGCCGGGGGTCGAGCCCCGACCGGCTTGGACGGCGGCACAAACCTCAACCGCGGCTGGAATCCAAATTTTCGAGAGGGAATGTTCGGGGGGTTGATCCATGCCACCGTGTTTTTCGGCGGGGTCGAAGCGGTGACTGAGATCCTGGACAACTATGATCACGCCGCGTTCGTGGCGGAACTCGACGCAGCGGGACTCACCAATCCCCACGAGACCTTTACGTGGGCGGAGAGCAACCCCGGTTCCGGTGCTCCCACCGGCGGACAGATCGAGGAGCACATCCGGGATTACCGCTATCACGGAGAGCCCCTGATGGATCCGATGCAGCAGCTCTACGCGCTGACCGTCAATACGTACGGAGCGACGGTCCGTTGCGGCCTGAACAACGGCGCGGGGATCCTGGAGAACGGCATCCCGACCGGCACAATCGCATCCGGATGCAGCGGCCTGCCAAATCTCGGGAAGCGGGGGATGCTGAGGGAGTTCGACTCCTCGGACGCCAGTGGTGCGCGCAGCTCGATTACCTATTCCTACGATGGATTCCGTCCCAACCTCGCGAATCACACGGTGGTTCTGATCGGCGGATATTGGGAGCCGGGGGACCGGGCCGATGAAATCGTCGAACTCCTCGACATTGGAATCACCGACCTGCGCTACAAACTCGAACATGGATACCGGAACTACTCGCATGGCAGCGGCAGCACCACGGTGTTCGATATTGATCGCGATGATTGGAGCTGGTCATTCCGGACGACGCTTCCCCTCTGGGAAGAGATGATCCGGGAATACCACCTTGGAGAGTCGACGCCGCCCGCGGACGACCCGTTTTCGTACTCTTGGTTTGGCTCGTATGATGAAGGAAGCTTTTCGCCACAACAGCCGGAGGGCTGGGCCAATCACGGAGATCACGGCTGGATCTACCTGGCGGGCGCGGGCGAAAGTGCGTTCTGGTTTTGGGACTTTGACATCGGTTGGATCTGGACCAGCGCATCGGAATACCCGTATCTCTACAGCAATACGCGGAATGCCTGGATCTGGTACTACGTGGGAAGCAGCAATCCCCGCTGGTTCGTCGATCCGCAGGATCCGGACAACCCGTTCCGCGACGACGCTTAGTCCCCGCCCCGGTTCTTATCGGTACGGCGCTTCGCGCGCGCTTGTGTGACGGTGCGGGGATGGCGCTGCGACGCCGTTGGGCTACAACGGATCGTGGCCCGATGCGCTCCACTCGTCGGGGCACCCGTGCGCTATTCTTCCGGATTCGTGATGTAGATCCATGCGCCCGGTTCGGTGCTCAGGTCAGAGTTCGGATCCGGGATGAACCACCAATTTCCGAGGCGGTAACTGTATACCCAGGGAGCGAATTCCACTTGAAGCGTCCCGAGAAAGCCGCCGGTTTCGATAATCGGAGTATCCGGATCGGTGTGTAGATAGCCGTAGCTGCTTGGCTCGGGAGTGGGCGTCGGCGTCGGGGTGGGGGTCACCTGCGCCGGGGTAAAGCGAATCCAGTCGATCTGGTAGACGGTTTCCACATCCGCTTCGGGGGGACCTTGAATCCAATTATGCTGCGACCAGACATTGAACTTGAGTTGGTACGGGGTATCGACGGTAACCGGTTTCTCGTCATAGTAGTAGGTGTACAAGACCTGCTCGTCCACAAACCATTGGATATATTCCGGTGTGATATCGAAGCCCCAGACGTGAAAATCATCGGAGGGGTTGAAATCGAGCACGATATTGCTGTCCCAGCTGTCGAGATTTGCGGCATGCACGGCCAGGTGAACCTCGCCGCTGTCGTCGCCGAATGTATAGGTTAGAAACTCGATGTCGACTTCCTGCCTCGTCCCATCTCCCCCGTCCCAGTCGATGGTGTACATCGAGTTTAACACGCCAGGTACATCGGACGGCTTAAGGCGCGCCTCCCATCGTCCGTAGAGGAAGGTGTCCCAAGTCTGGATGGCTGCGCTCAAATACCCTTCCTCCGAGTCGTTGATAAAGACCAGGTGGAGTTTTCCGTCCTCCACGTAGGTGCGGTCACGTCCCGTCTGGCCGCCGTGTTCCGTCCATGTGGCGACCTGCCATTTGCTGGAGTCGATCTGGTCGCCTTCGAAATCGTCGAAGAAGGAGCCGTCTTGCGGCTCTGCCGGCCCGCGTTGCGCGTCCAGGTCCATTGGAGCGAGGCTCAGGACGACCGCGGTGAGCAGGGCGAGGAACGGGGAGCGGAGTGGTTGCCGGGGTGGTCTTGGGTACGCGGTACCCGCCGGGGGGACCGCGTGGCTGGGGAACGATGGGTCTCTATGCATGGTGATTGTTCTGTGGTGATACTGGATGCGCACGCAAGGTGAACCGTGTTTCAGGGGGCGACCTGAGCGGCCGGAGTGAAACGAATCCAGTCGATCTGATAGATCGATTCGACATCCGGTTCCGCCGGTCCCCGGATCCAACCCGGCTGCGACCTCGTGTTGAATTTCAACTGGTATGGCGCATCGACGGTAACCGGCTTTTCATCATAATGATAGGTGTACAATACCTGATCGTCGACAAACCATTGGATATATTCCGGTGTGATATCAAAGCCCCACACATGAAAATCATCGGAGGGGTTGAAATCGAGCACCACGTCGCTGTTCCAGCTGTCGCGATTTGCGGCGTGTACCGCCAGGTGGACTTCGGCGCTGTCGTCGCCGAATGTATAGGTTAGAAACTCGATGTCGATCTCCTGTCGCGTGCCGTCCCCGCCGTTCCAGTCGATGGTGTACATCGAGTTCAGCACCCCGGAAACGTTCGAGGGTTTTAAGCGTGCCTCCCATCGACCGTAGAGAAATGTATCCCAGGTCTGAATGGCGGAGCTGAGGACCCCCGCTTCGGAATCGTTTACGATGAGCAAGTGGAGCATGCCATCTTCAATATAGGTGCGCTCGGTGCCGGTCTGGCCGGCGTGTTCGTACCACGTTGCGACTTCCCACTTTGATGTGTCGATTGCGTCCCCTTCAAAGTTGTCGAAAAACGGACGGGAGGGTTCCGGTTCATCCGGTGTGGACGCCGCGGCGGGGTCCACCGCCGGCGTCTGGCAGCCGGCGAGCGCGAACGCGGCCATGAGCCCGAGCGCGCAGGAGACGCGGCGCCGGTGGAGGATGCTGCTGTGCGGATGGGTGTCCGCGCGCGATTCGGGCGTTTGGCCCGGTGCCGCGAATGGTGTGTCGGAGTCGGACTGGTATGGAAGCTGTGAGCTCATTGCGAGGTGGGTTGTTTGTTTTCGGTTGTTCAGGAGAGCGGACGAACCATGTTCCACGTGCGCGTGGCGTCGCGCGTGCCATGCGTGGCGTCGTTTGTGGCGAAAAAGATGTGGGTGGGTCGGCCGTCGACGATGAGGAGCTGCGGGCGCTCGAGTTTGCCGGGGCGAGTGATGCTGCCATCGGACCATTGGACCGTTCGGCTGTAGGCCCGGGGTGGTTCAGCGAGCGTCCAATCGGCACCGTTGTTCGAAAATGCCGCGATTCCCGCGCCTTCCTCGCCGCCGATGACTCCGGTCATATCCTTCATGATCGCCCAATAGCGTCCATTCTCCCGCCATACGAAGGGATCCTCCACGTGAGCCGTGCCGTCTGAAAACTTTAGGATTGGTCCCTCTCCGATACGCTCGAAGGGGCCGCTGAAGTGCCGTGCCCGCGCTGCGCCAAGCTGAAAACGGCCGCGGAAGCGGCCCTGTTGATCGTGCCGGCTGTCCGTGCTCTTGTACAGCAGGAGAACACTTCCGTCCTCGGCGACGCACGGTGCCGGGTTGCTCGTGATTATCGCATCCCACTTGCCGGGACGCGTGTTGAGAACCGGTTCGTTCGACCGGGTCCATGGCCCGAACACCGAGGGTGCGGTCGCCAGGCCGACCCGCTTGTTGTGCCATGATTGCATGCTCCGCCGACCGGCCCATGTGCCGGGATCTTCCGCCGTCGGCCTCGCTCCGTCGTACGTGCTACCGGTGTAGAACAGGAGGTACGTGTCGCCGTGGCGGACGATACTGGGATTGTGCGCGACCTTGGCGTCGAAGGCGTCCTCAGAGCGCGGACCAAGGATGACTTCCTCGAACCGATAGGGTCCCTCGGGCCGGTCGGCGCTCGCCCGTACGACTTCCGAACGCACCGCCCAATGTGAAAACCGGAGCGATCTCGGCCAGCGCGAGGCGAACATGTGAAAGCGTTCGTCCTCACCCTGAATCACGGAACCGCACCAGACCCACCATCCTTCCATCGCGAATCCGCCGTTTACCGGTGCGGGCGGGAACGGGTCGCGGAGGTACGGGGGCGGTGGGAGGGTGACGGTATTCGCTTGGTCTGGCATTGGGGTAAAGATGAAGGTGTGTTGTGGCAGGGTGTCGAGCCGAATCGAGTCTGCCTTGGCGGAGGGGCGTCTCTTCGCGCACCGGTATTCCCCCGTCAAATACGCACGGGAATTCCCTGTTCGTGCAGATACTCCTTCACCTGCGACACGGTCAACGTGCCGAAGTGGAAGAGGCTGGCGGCCAGAACGGCACTGGCTTTGCCGCGCGCGAGCGCGTCGGCGAAGTGAGAGAGGGCTCCGGCCCCTCCCGAGGCGATGACCGGTACCTCCACCGCGTCGCTGACGCGCCGAGTCAGCTCAACATCGTACCCGTCCTGCGTGCCATCGCAATCCATACTCGTCAGCAGGATCTCTCCGGCCCCCTTCGCCGCAACGTCGCGCGCCCAGGCAATGGCGTCGCGTCCGGTCGCCCTCCGTCCGCCGTGGGTGTACACTTCCCAGGACTCTGTTCCGGGAACGCGTTTGGCGTCGATGGCGACGACGATACACTGGTTTCCAAACCGCGATGCGGCCCGCTCGACGAGGGTGGGATCGGCGATCGCGGCGGAATTCAGGCTCACCTTGTCGGCGCCGGCGTTAAGCATCTGCCGAATGTTCTCAATCGAACGCAATCCGCCGCCCACGGTCAGCGGCATGAAGCAGTGGGAGGCGGTACGCTCGACGACATCGAGCATGATTTCGCGCTCTTCGTGCGAGGCCGTGATGTCGAGGAACACCAATTCATCCGCCCCTTGCGATTCGTAGGTCTGGGCGGTTTCCACGGGATCTCCTGCGTCCCGTAACGATACGAATTTGACGCCTTTGACAACACGGCCGTCCGAGACGTCGAGACATGGTATGATGCGTGCGGAGAGCATGGGACTCCCGGTGTGGGGTGGCCGCGATCAGCCGTCGGCAAAGGTGATGTCGGGCTCGAAACGAACCGTCAGACGGTATTGCCGGCCCGGACGCATGATCAGCGGATGATCGCGAAGCAAAATTTGCAGGTAGTGCAGGTTCCCGTAGTAGGTGCGGTATTCCGGATCGTTGGTGACGACCTCCGTCTCCTGCCATACCGCCTGGAAATCATCCCGGATCACCTTGCAGCGCAATCCTTCGTTGCCGAGCGTGAAGGTGGTTCCGACGCGAAAACGCGAGTGGGGAGAGCCGATTGCGAGCACGTACCGCATTTCATCCATCTGGATCTGATTCTTGACCGTGAAGATGAAATCACCGGTGACCTGATTTTTCATGAAGTTCCACGCCACCTTCACGCTTCCCACGCCGTTCAGGATCTTCTCATCGGTCGTGATCAGTTCGGGCTGCTCGTAACGGAAATAGAAGGAACGCCGCAACCCGAGTCCGGTCACGCAGTGTTTCCCGTAAAAAGCGGGAACCACCTTGTTCTCGCCGAATGTTAGCTGCGGGATAAGGATCGGAAGGCCGCGGTTGACCGGCCAGTCGAAGACTCCGGGACAGTGCGGAAAGGCGAGCGAGTCGGAAATCCCGGGATCACCCGAAGCGCACAGCGGAAGCTGCACATGCAGACCGCTGTCGGTGTCCTGGTAGATAAAGAGCCCCTGTTCCTTCTTATTGCACTTATCGAACACGACGAAGCGTCCGGTCGTGCGCAACTGCTGGGGTTTTGCGTTCATGGAACCGCCGATGGAGCGCGCGAGGCGGCTCCACTGGCAGAGGTAGCGGGTGCCATCATAATCGGCCATCCGGCTGGTGTGCGCCGGGATCGTATTGCGTTCGGCGTCGCGGATCACCAGGTATCCCTGCTCCTGGTCGAGGAAAGTCATGAAGAAGAACTGGAAGAGCCTCCGCAGAATATCGTAGTAGAGAGGAAGCTGATCCTCGCCGATCCAGCCGTCGCGTATGCTCTGCAAGATGATGCTGATGCAGTGCATCTGACCGTAGGCACCGATCCCGCGCCCGTAGATCCAGCCCATGCCGTCCTGGCGGACGAGGTCGGGGAGCAGGCGCAGGTACTTCTCCGCGTAAGTGCGCAGAGTGGGTAGCTTCCGATCGCGCAGGTGTATGTTGGCATGCAGCTGCAGCGCCTGGCGGATGAACACAAAACTCATCGGTCCGTAGATGTCGAAGACGCCTCCGATCCCGTATTCCGGTTTGTCGTCGCAAAATCCCTGCGAGCTGTGCTGGCGGATTCGTTCGACGAAACGATCGATAAGGCGACCGGTCTCATCCTTCTTCGACAGCCCCATGCTGAATCGGGTGACCGCCTTGGCGATGTTGAACGCCTGAAAGTGGTTGTCGTAATCGCTTCGCGCAAGCAATCGCCGGTCGAGTCGCTCGCGGGTCGGATCGAGCAGACGTTCCCACACGGGATTGCGGTCCTTGGCCGGTCCGAATGAGAGCAGGCCGAGGGCTGCGTACGCCAACCCGTTCTCGTGTTCGTCGTCGGTGAAAGCCTGGGCGGTGATGCACCGGGCCGCGCGATCGATCAGATCGAACTCCCCAAGCGTGGCCTCACCCGTGGCGCGGTAGAATTCCCCGATTGCGAGGGCGGCGTGACCGGACACGTCGGGACGGTCGTACTCGCCCTCCAGAGGGGATACAGTCCCGTCCTCGTTTATGGCTTCCAGATTGTGGCCCAGCATGGAACGGGCCATATCAAGACATTGATCGGCAAAATTTTGCATGCAATAAGCCCGAGTGTATTACGGAGCCGGATTTTCACCGGCAAGAAAAAAGCCGAAAAAGTTTGCGTCAGGCGATCCGGTCCGGTCCGCAGCGCCATCCATCCCTCCTTTTGAGCCTGGGAGGCCGTCGCTTGAGGGAGTCCCGCGCGATTCAATATGACGGGGTGATGCTGCCACAGAGACCACGTCAGATGTCAATAAGGGCCAGGAAGGCTTCGTTGTTGTCCGTTTTTCCGAGCCGTTCAATGGCGGTTTCCGCGGCATCCTCCACCTTCATGGTGGCCAGCGCACGGCGGAAGAAACGGCATCGCTCCAGTGTCGGGGGCGCGAGCAGCAGCTCCTCGCGCCGGGTGCCTGAAGAGGCGATATTGATCGCCGGCCAGATCCGCAACTCGGCGATCTTCCGGTCGAGCACCATCTCCATGTTGCCGGTGCCCTTGAACTCCTGGAAGATCAACTCGTCCATGCGGCTCCCGGTTTCGATGAGTGCGCTCGCGATGATCGTGAGGCTTCCGGCCTCCTCGGTATTGCGTGCGGCCGAGAAGAGCTGTCGCGGTTTCTCCAACGCCCGGATATCGAGGCCCCCGGTCATCGTGCGCCCCCCCCCGCCGCGCGCGGCGTTGTAGGCACGCGAGACCCGAGTGAGCGAGTCGAGCAGGACCACGACATCCGTCCCGGCTTCCACCAGGCGTCGGGCGTGTTCGATAGCAAACTCGGCGATGTTGAGATGATTTTTGAGATCCTCGTCATTCGAGGAGGCGAACACCTCGCACGGAACGCTGCGCTTGATATCGGTGACTTCCTCAGGACGCTCGTCCACCAGAAGCATGATAACATGGCATTCCGGGTGATTCTCGAGAACTCCGAGCGCGATGTCGCGCAGCAAGGTCGTCTTCCCGGTTCGCGGCGGTGCGACGATCAGCCCGCGCTGGCCCTTGCCGATCGGGCAGAAGAGATCGATGATTCGATTGGTCATGCGTCCGTCCCCCATCTCAAGGCGCAGATGCTCGTCCGGAGTGATCGTCGTGAGTTGTCCGAAATCGAGCTGCTTCTTGCGCTCATCGACGGTGAGACCGTCGATACGCTCGATGAAGCGCACCTTCGGGTTGGGGAATCGCTCGTCCTTGTGGGCCTGCGCTACAACATGGCTGCCGCGTCGGATTTTGAAGCGCTTGATCAGCTCGCGCGGAACAAATGGATCGGTCGGCCGTGTTTTTCCGTTGCGGGCGGGGTCGAGGAGACTCCCCGCCTTGTTGTTCTGCGGTTCGAAAATGCCTTCCACCGTTATGCTTTCAGGTGGCGAAGCCGTGTTGTCTTGCTGCTGTGACATGCGATAGGAAACAAATCTGCCTGCGTCGGAATCAGCACGATCAAGCGAGTACGGTCAGCCCGTTCGAATGGAATCCGGCAAGGAAGGACGTTGGTTCGTCCCGGAAATGACTTCCCGAAACCCGGCCCTGTAGAACACGGCCGGATCCTGCTTGTTCGGGAGCGTCGCTTTTCAGTAGAACGGGGTATCCACGCGCATGTCAACGATATTAGCGGAGGTTTTTCGGCTCTGTGCGCGGCCCCCTCTACCGGGGCTCAGCGTTGCCGGGCCGTTAAAACTATTTACAATAAATCGTATTGACATACTATGATTCGATGCCTGTGATCCCGGGTGTGATGGCGTTGGGTGACGGTGATGAATTACACGGTCCGGGCACAGGCGGATGGAGTCTCGTGGAGTTGCTGGTGGTGATGGCGGTGATCGCGATCCTGATGGCGTTGCTGCTGCCGGCAGCCGGATTGGTGCAGCGCGCGGCTTTGAAGAGCCGAACGATGCTCCAGTTTCAGCAATACCGCAGCGCGTACGAGCACTTTCGCGCGGAGTATGGACATTATCCGACGATGGGGGTCGATGGGGCCCGGTTTACGTTGCGCGATAACAATGCTGTTTTCGTGGAAACGCTGAGCGGAAGGGGTCTGTCAGGTGGTGAGCCACTTGATGTGTACGCCCGCAAGGCAAATTTCCGAAGGATCCCCTTCCATTCGTTTTCCGAGGCGGAGTTTTCACCGGAGGGGAATACGTATGCCGGCGAGATCGTGGACGCATTTGGAAATCCGGACATCGTCGTGGTGGTCGATGGGGAGGGGAGCGGGGTCATTCCCCCTTCGGCGCTCGCCGAGATCCCGCACGCTTCAGCGGAACCGGTGCGGGAGGGGGTTATACTATACTCGCGCAACGCACAGGAGCGCGACGACTGGCAATGGGTGTACAGCTGGAGATGACAAGGGAGCGGGCGAGCGGGTTCACGGCTCTCGAACTGGTACTGGTTCTCGGATTGATCGCCACGCTTACCGCCGTCGTCGGATGGGGTTTGCGGGACAGCGGGACCGCGGCGCGGGCGGACGCGGCGGCACTGCAGGCTGCCGCGGTGATCCGCTCTGCCCGGATTCATGCCATCCTCGGCCGGGCGGAATCGCGGGTGCTTGTGGCGGACTCTCCTGTCGATCCGGAACGACACCGGCGTGTATTTACTATCGTGGTACGAGACGCACGTGATCCGAGCCGGTGGGCGGCTGTGCGGGGGGAGCTGTTGTTGCCGGAGGGGATTCGATTTCTGGAAGATGCGAACCGGGCCGGAGGGGAGATGCGTCTGACCTACCCGTGCAATCATCCGGTGGAGGAGGGGCGTGGTCCGCTCTGGACCTACTATGCGTTCACGGCTGCGGGCGAGTTTCGTTCGCCCGGAGCGGTGTTCCGTTTCGGGCCCGATCCGCAGTCGGGCCGTCCGGATTCATCCGGGCCTTCCGGGACTGAAGGCGGGGAACCGATCGCCGGGTTCTACGTGAGCCGCATCGGAGCGGTCGAAATGATAACCGACCCGGAGGAACTCCGGTGAACCGGTTGCTCGGGTTGCGCCGGGGCGGCGGTGGGTTCTCCCTGTTCGAGGTCGTTCTGGCGATCGGAATCTTATCCATGGGGCTCCTGGCGGTGCTGGGGCTGCTCGCCACCGTGGCGGGGAACGCTGCCGAGGGAAGGCGTCTGGCGGAGTTGGCGAGCGTGTCGCCCGCGATCGAGATCGCGTTGCGCGAGCGCGGGTTCGAGTCTGTCAGACAAGCATTGTCGATGGAAAAATCGCTTGACCTCTACCTGTGGTTGGACGATTCGGGCCGCGCTGCGACTTGGCCCTTCCGGGCCTGGGGATCGGACTTCCAGGAGGTGTGGCGGCGAAGGATGGAGGAAACCGCGCCGCCGCGGAGGTCGAGCGGGATCTACAGAGCGACGGTGACGCGGAAAGGCACCCCGTCGTCGGAGTGGGCGCTGGCGCTTTTGGTCGGAGTCAGCCGTTTGCCCGTACCGGGGCCCGACGCGATCGTGGATGATACGTGGATGGAGCGACACGCCCCGGAGACTCGGTGGTACGTTCCGGTTCTGTTGCGGCCGTAACATGGTCCTACATGACACGCATCGAAGCATGTCAGGCTGGTTGCCTTCGAGGCGCGGATTCACGGTTATCGAAGTCATCGTTGCCGCCGGACTGCTGGTCGTAGTGGCGGCGGTGATGCTGGGTGTGTTGCGCAGTGTGCTCGGGGTCTGGAACGCATCCACGGATCGAATGCTAGCCGACCAGGAGGCGCGACTGGTGCTCCAGTTGCTCGCGGAGGACCTGCAATCGATCCTGCGATCGGAAGAGACAACGATTGTGGCAATTCCCCGGAACACGGATTTCGGCGTTGTTACGCAATTACGGATGTACAGCACGGTTTTCGACCGTGATCGAAGCGTCGCCGGCGACGTCAATGCCGTGATCTACCACACCGATGATCCGGAGGACGAATCGTACCCGCGTCGGCTCTACCGGGTCGTGGTCGATTCCGCTACGGTCTTCCACGAATGGTTCGGAGACGATGCAGGTTTGGAACGGTCCGTAGCCGCGTTTTACGGCGGTGTGCCTCGAGACGCCCGGGCCGCCCGGGTCGTCGACAGCCTACTTGATTT
This sequence comes from Opitutales bacterium, assembly GCA_007133065.1. Classification (GTDB taxonomy): domain Bacteria; phylum Verrucomicrobiota; class Verrucomicrobiia; order Opitutales; family Oceanipulchritudinaceae; genus SLNJ01. Next base: position 35,796 of record SLNJ01000008.1, on the reverse strand, counting down.
CGAGGTGCGGTTCAGGAATTCGGATGCGACCGGAAGTATCGATGCTGCTTTTCATCCCGACCATGACGGCATTATAAGGATCGGGGGAACCCGTCACTCGGCCGCGTATCCGCGTTCGGTTTCGATCCGCATGACCGTGTTGACCGGGACGGGCCGCCGACTTGTAGCCGCGGCACAGCGGGAGGGGGTGCCGCCTCCTCCCGCCGCCGAGCTCAGTCGTCGGTATGGTATAACGTACCACAGGCTGATTGCGTTGCGATAACGGCCGGCGGGCGACCGCGGGTTCGCGCGGTCGGGCTAGGCGGTGGCGTGAGGTCCATGTGAGGCAGCCGCAGGCGCGCCGCGCACGGTGAAGCCAAGCATCTCGGCAAGAGTGGCCAACTCCGGTCCGGAAGCCGGAAGCCATGAGAGCAGGCGTTGATGATTTGCCGCGAGCGACGGATGCGCATCGGCGCCAGGCTCCAGGCCGCCGTCGAGTCCCAGTAGAAAGCGCCATTCCGCCAGGCGCTCGTGCTGATAGCCCTCCAATGAGTTGAGCACAGCGCCGGACTTCAGTACCGAGACCATCTTCTCGACCAGTTCAGCGACCTCACGCATTCCGACGTTCATGCTCTGAACGCCTACGGGTCCAGCGAGGTGGGCGGCATCGCCCGCCAGCCAGACGCGTCCTTGTCCAAATCGTTCCACAAGGCGCCGTTCAAACCGCACCCAGAGCCGCCAGTAGTTGTTCGACACGCGCGCCGGACACCACGGCACCCGCTCATTGAGCAATTCACGCAGACGATCGACGCTGAGCACCCGCATGGCCGTTGCTCCGACAAGCTGTACCAGTTGAGGACTCTTTTCGCGAAGGTCCCGGGGGGCGGCTTCGTTTTCGTCGAGTTGAAAGCTCCAGCGGCACCCCCGTCCCCCGATCGGCCATCGCACGTTGACCCGGTCGTCCTTCTCAACGATTTGCAGGGAATCACAGTCCCCGCAGTCAGCCGTAAATTCGAAGATTGCGAAATCCTCGGCCGGGCCGACTTCAGGAAAGGGAATGCGAAGGCTGTGGCGCACGAGGGAGTGACATCCGTCCGCCCCGATGACAAAGCTCGCTTCAATGTCGCGGCTTGTACGGACCATGCGTTCGGTGTGCGCCACCGCATACCCGACGGTTCGTTCCTCCAGCTCGTCCACGCGTACGCGCACCTTGTCGGATTCTTGGGTGAGCTGCGCCACCCGGTGATTCCAGCGCACGACCACCCCGGCCTCCCGCAGTGCTTTTTCAAGCACGTTCTCGAGGTCGTTCTGGCCTGCAACCGCAACATATGGCACGCCCAGATCCGCGGCTGTCAGATCGAGGCTGCCTACGCCGCTCGAGTCGCGGTAGAAGCGGATTCGGCTCACCTTGCGTGAACCGGCAACCAGGTCTTCCAACAAGCCGAAGTCGTCGAGCAAACTCAGGGTTCCCGGGTGCAGGGTCAGGGCGTAGCTGTGTACGCTGCGGTGGGGTTGGGCATCGAAAATGGCAACATCGATACCGCGCCGGGCCAGAACCAAGGCTGCGAACTGGCCTACCGGCCCAGCTCCTGCGATGACCACCTGCGTTCGTTTTGGTACTCTCATCAAATTTCCTCCGTCGGAGCCAGCCCCCCAAAAGGGCGTGGCCTATAATCTGGCAGTTTATGTCTCAGCGAGACTGCGATCAAGAAAAATAATACTTTAAGGTGGTTTATTTGATAGCGGGGGCATAATTGTGATTGAGGTATGCGCCGGCTTTGATTTGCTCGGCGGGTGCTTATGTTAACGCAACAGACCTCGTACGGAGCGTTTCACATCGGGGACCGGGACGCCTTGTACCGTAAGATGGCGGAAGCCATCCAGGAGGCTTCCGGAACGGCGGAGTCGTTCTCGCTTATCGCATTGACCGGAGGGTCGACCCCGAAGGCGTTCTACAGATGGTGCGTCGCGCAGGGTGTATTCGACTCGGATCAGTTGAACGCGGCGCTGTGGACGACGAGCGACGAGCGTCATGTTCCGCGAGATTCCGAGGAGAGCAACTTCGGAACGGCGGAACGGCTATTCCTTGATCCGATGGGCGTGCGGGAGGAGAACCGGATTCCCTGGCCGGTGGATGTGGACCCACACAGTGCGGGCATTGTATTCAATCGACTGTGGGCCGAGCGCTTCGGGGAACACCGCGGGTTCGACCTCTGTTTCCTGGGGATGGGAGAGGATGGTCACACGGCTTCGCTCTTTCCGGGAAGCCCTTTGATCGGGCTCGAGACGGAGGACAACTTCAGTTGCGTCGAAGTCCCCGGAAAGGGATGGCGCCTCACCATCAACGAGACCGGAATTTCCCGATGCTCCCGGATCTGTGTGATTGTGACCGGGGCGGGCAAGGCGGATGCCGTGCACGACGTTCTTCATTCCGAGCCTGAGGATTCGCACCGTCCGATTCAACTGCTTCGGCGCTACGCTGAGCGAGTGGTTTGGCTTGTCGATGAGGAAGCCGCCGGGCGGTTGTAGGGTCCTGCAGCCGGTTTTATAGGTTCCGGGGCGGTCTCGCCTCTATTCCGCCTCTCCCTCGTGCCCGTGCGTGAAGGTGATGTGCGGGGCGCTGTGTGTCGCGGTGAGGGGGCGGTGCTGTTCGATGAGTGCCCGGGCGTCGGGATGCGGCCAGCGCGGGTGCAGGATCTCAAAGTAGCTGATATAGGTGCTGGCTCGAAGCGGGTAGTCGTCACCGCCTTTGTAGTAGGGGAAGGAGTCGGGATTTCGGACCCATGGTGCGAGTCGGTGAAAGGCGAGTTTCAAGGTACGGCCCGAGGGGGACTCGTAATCGTAGAGGTCGACGCCGTTCACGCGGGCGATCTCGGCGGCGATGGTCTGGGGCATGAGGGTGAAGTGGGAGTACCAGATCCCGTGTCCACCAAGTCCGCGATTGCGCGTTACTTCGTGTGGGAGGTGTCCGTCCTCGGCGATCTGGTGCTCGATGAAATCCTTCCAGCGTGCCACGCCTTCTTCGAAGAGCCCGGCGTCCTGTAGATACGCGGCGATTGCCAGTACCAGAACCAGCCCCCAGTTTCCCCAGTTGTTTGTTCCCTGCATTGTGTTCATCGGAAGCGCGCGCTCTTTGAGGAACGCCGCGAATTGTTCGCGATCGTCGGGGGTCCATGCTTCGTATTCGCTGAGCAGGGCCGCCCCGAAGATGATTGCGGGAAAGTGATAGCTGAAGGAGAGGGTGGAGTCGTCTGCGGTGCGGAGCTTTTCGAGTCGGCTCCATGCATTGATGAAGCGCAGGGCGGCATCAGCGTAAGCATCGTCGCCGGTGATCTGATACGCCAGGGCGAGCGTGTAGGTCGCGTTGGCGTCGTCCTGGAGCACCCGCTTGGAGTTGCGGTGTCCATCGGCGTCGTCATAGAACCCCGGGACGTGCCAGACCTCCGGGACCTGCGGCGCTCGTTCGCGTGCCTTGTCGGCCTCCTCCCGCACCTGTTGCCACGCGGACCAAGTCGGTTCGCGGCGCTCCGCAACCCGTTCCTGAAGACGGATAATCCGGTCCGGGGTAAGGAATACGTGCCCATGGAGATTGGGTTGATCGCCGTTCATGGTATTGGTTATTGTTCGAGTCGGTGGTGACGCCTGAATGACCGCTGGCCATGCAAGCAGGATAGAGGCAAAGACGAGGATATGGCGTTTCATAGCACAGAGGTCGAGTTTAGAGATCGAATTCGAGCTGTGCCCAGATTTTGGATTTGTCAACATCGACTCCGGTCGGCGCACCGGTTCGTCCGATATATCGAGTGGTTTTCAAGAGCACTCTGAGATTGTGGCCGAGGGATCGGGTCAGGCTGACTCCAAACTCGTTGCCGTACTGTGATATCCGGCGTATCCGAGGAAGAGTCGATTCAAGGCGATCGTCGAGGGGTCGGCGATGACGGTGCGGTCGTTGTGGTGTGGCGGAGGGCATCCGGTGTAGCTGCGGTTGGTCAGAACCCAATTGTGCTCGCCTTCGATCAGGATGAACAGCCCCTCGAACCGGGGCGTTTCGTAGCCGAACCGGTTGCGCAGCGTGTGGGATTCAATGGAGCTGAAATCCGTGATCGCGGTCGAAGAGGAGGACGCGTCGGTCGCGTTCGCCGAATGCAACTCGGCCGGTCCACTCGTGCGACCAGACGTTCGGATCGACGGTATCGCCGATCTGGACCCGCACGTCGTATTCGCCTGGATCGAGGGGGATGCGTTCGAGGGCGGAGCTGGCACCGTCATCGCGCAGTCCGCCCGGTGCGTAGCTGGAGTCGACGTGCAGCTCGCCGTCTAGAAAAACGCGCAGGCGGACCGGGACTCGGGGGCCATCCGCCTCTGTCTGGCCGCGCATGTGGACGGGGCGGTGATCCTCGGCGCCGGGATCCAGGGCTTGGGAATCAGCGATCTGTGTCCCCCAATGCTTGAAGGAGATGATCCACTCGGGATCCGAGGTATGGGGCCGGTACGGCAGATCACTGAGGCTCCAGGTGGCGGCGGAGAGCACCGCCGCGAGCGCGATGGCACCGGCGATGCGCCGCGCCCGGCTGTGATGCTGCGGCGGGCTCGGGGGTATGATGCTGTTCCGGAACGCGTCGGCGAGGCCGGGAAGCCTGTGTGCCTGGATCCGGTCGAGCCGGAGGTATTGGATTCGTTCGGGATCGACTCGCCGGCGGCGCAACACGGGTTTTCTGGTGCCTTGCAGCCGTCGCTCAAGCCATTCGGCGCCCTCGCGGTAGGTCGGCTCGCCGTGACCGCAGCCGACAACCAGGATGCCCTCGGCGCCGATTGAAACAACCCATTCAAGAAGCGGTGCGCCGACCCATCCCGCGCACGGGACTGGGATCGTGTGGTACCCCGGGAGCTGGGGAGATCGCCCGGTCGCAGCGTCTACCGTAAGCGTGCCCCCGGCCGACTCGCCGCACAGGAAGGCGATGAACGGACGTATTCCGGCGGCGGTATCCGCGCCGATCCAGGTTTTGATTTGCCTGCGGACATCCTTCGGGTCGAGCCATGGAAGGGCGATTGCGTCGGAGTCGCATGCTCCGGTACAAATGCCGCACGCGACACAGCGGGCGGGATCGACTTCGGCGAATGAACGCCGGCGGTTTGCCGTCGTGTCGGGGACCATGGCGATGGCGTCGAAGGGGCAATCGCGTGAACAGAGGGTGCACCCCTGGCAGGCCTCTTTGTTGACGATTGCCTTTTCGGATGGGGACGGTTGCGATTGCTGCTTCGTGCGCGTGTTCCGCCTGGTCCACCACGGGAGGGTCGCGCACGCGATAATTCCGGCCAGAAACACGGTCCACAGGAGACCGCCGTTGAGGCGCTCGCTCACCGCGAGCGGCCAGAGATACCACCAATCCATGGTAAAGCGTTCGGGTTGAACGGAGACATCCGCCCGCGCCGCGTTCTCCGCGGGCAGAAGGAGCGAGAGGATGACGGTGGCGCCAACAATCCACACGGTCATGGCCCGGCCGGTCATCAGCCTGGGGCGGTTGAGGCGGGAGAGGTGCAGCCAGAGGACCGCGCCCATGGCGAGCGGGAGCAGCATGTGTGCGAAGAAGACGAGGAAGAAGAGGAGCGATGGCACGGTCTCATTGGTGAGAAATGCCCGCGAGATCGGCTCGGAGAATAGCGGCAACACATCGACCGCACGGGCGGTGAGCAGGGCTATCTCTTGGGCGCGTACGTCCCAGACGAGCCAGTAACCGGTCCACCCGATCCCCCAGACAAGGAGGGCAAGCGCCACGCCGGTGACCCATGCCAGCGAGCGCGGCCCCTGGAATTTCCGGGCGAGTACAACTCGTACGACGTGCAGCACCATGAAGAATACACATGCATCGGAGCTGTAGCGGTGCATTGAGCGAACGAATCCGCCGAGTGCCGACGCTTCGGCCAGCGAGTCGTAAGCCTGGGATAGACTTGGGGAGTACCACAGGAGTAGCAGGATTCCGGTGACCAACGCGACCAGGAAGCAGGTGTTCGCGATCGCGCCCGTCTGGGTCAACGGGTTGAGGTTCGGAGGAAGCACGCGTTCAACCACGCGGTCGACGCGCAGTAGTCCGTTCTCAAAACGGCGCAGGAGGCTCGCGGCACGGACGCTGGTTTCCGGCAGCCGGAACGCAGCCGCAGGGCGGAGGTCGGCATTGGGGGATTGCGAAGCATCGGCCGGACCTTCCGTCGTGTGATCACCGATTGTTGTCACATGCATGTTGAACCTGCCGTAACGTCAGAATCGCGAGGAGTCTGACGGAACCTAGCTGCGTCACCGGTGTGGCGATTCGTCGACGAGCGTACGCAGCGCGGCGGCGACCCAGCTTTCGTGGCGCTCGCCGAGGTTGAAGCGATAGGCGATTCGGCCGTTGCGATCGACGAGGAAGAAGAGGTTGGCGTGGTCGATCTGCCCGGATTGTTCGTTGCGCTGGCGAGCGATCTGAAGGTGGTCAAGAACGCGGTTGACGTGTTCCGGGTCGCCGGTGAGGAACTGATGGTTTGGAAGCCCGACACCGTAACGGCGGGCGAGGGCGGCCATCGCCTCGGGCGTGTCGTTCTCCGGGTCGAGCGTGACGGCGACGAAAACCACCTCGGAACGCAGCGTTTCCGGGAGTGCGTCGACGGCTTCCAGCGATTGCAGGATGAGCATCGGACAGGTGGCACCGCAGGTTGTGTATATCCCGGTCATGAGAACAACCTTCCCCTCGAAGTCCCGCAGGGAGACCGTGGCACCAGCCTGGTTTTCGAGTGCGAATTCCGGTGCGGGAAGCGCAGTGCGGATTCTTTCGCCGGGGAACTCGAGGGGGAGATCGGGGGGATCCGGGCTGAATCCGGCGTAGAGCGCTCCGCCGGTGAGAGCGGCGACGACGATCCCCGCTACCGCCGGGCCGGCGACGGACTTCCACGAGCGGCTCCAGGCATTGCGTAGGGTGCCGTGCCAGACACCGTAGAGCAGCAGCGCGAGGATCGGTGGCTGCGAGAGCATGATCCAGGCGGCCGTCCAGTCCATCGCCCCGGTCGCCGGGTTGTAGCTGAGACACCACACCCGAAAATCCGAAGCCAGTCCGCCCCATCGGCCGAGGTCAGCCGGCGCGAAGACCAGGGCGATCAGGACCGCTTGCCACACGGCCAGGACGGCCAGCATGAAGAGCGGAAACCCGGATTCACTGAAGAATCGCGCGAGCGGTTGGAGGATTGAGCGGGGCGGTTTCATGGGATGGACGGTTGCGTTTCGAATGTTGAAGTGATGGGCCGGCCTTCGCCTTGCCGGGGATCTTGCCACGGCAAGGCGCCGGGGATTGGGTTCGTCATCGCACAGGCCAGACGTCGGCCAGAGCCTTCCAGTTGGCGAAGTAGTAGACGGCGAAGACGGCGAGGAAGATGAGAACGAGCACCAGCGTTCCCGGTGTCTTGTGCTCTTCCTTGTCGGTTTTCCGGGCGACAGATGCAGCGTCGCCGATATCCCGGGGCTCGCCCCACGACTCCATGGCCCGTCCGGTGTTGTTGCGGCCGAACAGCAGGGTTCCCACCGTGAGGAGGACGAAGAGAAGCAGGCCGATGAAGGCGAGGGAGCCGCCGATACCAGCGAGCCCGAGCATGACGTGGGCGGGTGGACCGTACACCGCGCCGGCGGGGTCGATATCCCAGGTGCGACGGGCGACACCCATGGATCCGGCGAAGGACATACCGAACGACATCAGTGTAATGCCTCCGGCGAAGATCCACGGCTGGATCCGCGCGGCCGAGCGCCATATGTAATCGCGACGGAATATGAGCGGCACGACGTAGTAGGCGAGCCCCATGAACGCGAGGGTGGTCCCTCCGACAACTGTGGCGTGGAAGTGTCCGGGGATCCGGAGGGTGTTGTGCGCGATGATGTTGATCTGCTGGGTCCCCAGCGTCACTCCGGTAATCCCTCCGATGAATCCGAAGATAACCAGCGAAAGGACCACGGCTGAGAACGCCGGATTGCGCCACGGCAGGTTCGCTACCCACCCGAAGATCCCCTTGATGTATCCCTTGGTCCGCATGGCGACTTCTACCGATGCGGGGACGGTGAACCCGTGGATCATCGACGCCAGGACTGCGAGGTACATCGCGTAGGAGGTGTTCCAGATCTTCCATGTGGCGCCGACACCCGGGTCGACGAGGAGGTGGTGGGCGGACGCGATGTTGATGAAGAGGATGTAGAGGACGAATGCACTGCGGCAGACTGCTTCGTTAAGGGGTTTGGCGCCGACGGCGAGGGTTGCGACGAGGTACCACACGGCGACCATGGCGCAGACGTTGACCTGCTGTGACATGTGGCCGAGGCCCCACCAGATCATGCGGTACCACATTGGATCGGGTTGCGCGGTCCATCCCATCGAGTAGGTGAAGGTTGGAATCATCACGATCGCGCCGTGGAGCAGGGTCACCACCGCGATGATCGCCGCCGCCGTAGCTCCGAATGTGACCAGGGGTACGGAGCCTTCGTAGGTTTTGTGGCGCCGCGCCATAAAGAGCGTCGCGAAGAAGTTGAAGACCCCGATCAGGGTTCCAACCGCCATGAAAATAATCCCGAGATAGAAGAGTGGATGCGCCAGTAACGGGAGGTAGGAAGTGAGCAGGACATCGGCCTTTCCGGCGAGGATGATTCCGTTCACCATCAGGGCGCCCGCGGCCATCATCCCGAAGGAAACCCACGCAACCTTGCGCGAGTATAACCGCGCATTGATAAGGCTGGTACAACAAAAGTAGAGGATCGCGACTTCGAAGAAGAGGATCCAGAAGATCAGCATGTTGAAGCCGTGCAGTGTCAGGATGCGGTAGAACCAGTCCGCGGGGAGAAGATGCACCGTCTGCCAGCGGGTAAGGGCGAGCAGGAGCGCGGCGATTCCACCTACGAGAAGGAAGACCACCGCAAGAACCGCGTTCAGACGAATGAACCGTTGGGCGTCAAAGCAGACGGGCAGTTTGGTGGTGTCGCACGTGCGCGCCCGGCTGCTCTCATTGAGCGCGTACGGGTTGCTTTCGGGGTTGTTGCCCGGAGAAGCGGGATTGGTGATGTCGGCAGCGTTCATGGATGGGTTATTTTACGATGATTTTTCCAATCATGCGGTGGTGATCGATTCCGCAGAACTCATTGCAAACAATGGTGTACTCTCCTGGTGCCTGCGGTGTAATGGTCAGGACGTGATCGTAGCCCGGGATAATCTGAAAGTTCATATTCATGGGTAGAAGCGAGAAGCCGTGCTGGATGTCCAGTGAGGAGATGTGGAGACGATAGGTCTCTCCGGCCTGTAGCTGGAGGATCGGGTACCAACTCCACATACGGGCCAGCAAGTAGGCGTCTCCACCCGGCGGCGGTTCGACGATCGGGTCATGGCCTTCGGACCCGACCTGGTTGCGCTCTACGAACTGCTCGACCTGGGCCTGGAAATCCCGCGGGCTGATGGCGTAGGCCTCACCGGTGCTGTTCTGTTGTCCGCGCAGGTGCCAGAAAGGCATCATGACGAACATGATCAGGCACCACATCAGCGCGAGGCCGATCCACAGCCGCTCGTTACCGGAGGGTGCTTGAAACCAATTGGAGGGGGGTGGTTTGATACTCATGGCAATTGTTTCCCTGGTATTTGTGTTGGGTGCGTGGTCAGGGCAGGGGAGCCGGGGGGACCTGGAGGAGCTCGATCCATCCCCACAGCGTGTAGGAGATGAACGGTATCGCCAATCCGAGGGCCAGAAGGATCCAGGGATTGTCCATCAAGCGCTGAAGGATGTGTTTTGGTGTGTTTTCGGTCATAACGGTTCAGTGGTTTGGGTCAGACGATCTGAATTGCTGCGAAAACGAAGTTTGGTTCCGGAGAGGCGGCGCGCCGGCGAGGATTGCCGACACGATCAGCCAGAGGAAAAGGATCCCGCCGGTCACGGCGATGCCCCCGCCCAGACCCATGGCGAGCAGTCCGGCATACTCCCCGAATGCGTGGACCACCTGATCGCCCGCGTAGATCTTACGGCCGAGTCCGAGGAATCCGCTGATCGCGAATCCGAGGGCGAAGAGCAGCTGGCCGCCGCCGAAGAGCATGATCTGGACCGAGGGGAGGCGGCGGCGCAACGCGCTCGCGTTCCACTGTGGGCGCGGACCGAGCAGAAGGTACGCGGCGGCCATGAAGGCCACGGTGACCGCGCCGATGGAGGCGTGATAGTGGGCCGGCACGAGCGTGGTCGATCCACGAATCATAGCGCCGAGCGCAAATCCGCAGACGGTCATGATCACGCTTGCCGTGAACCCGGCCAGGCGGAAATCCCGGAGCGTGAATCGGTCGAGGATTCCGTCGCGACGGGCACGAACGAGATGCGCGACGCCGGCACAAAGAAAGACCGTGATCACCGGAAAGATCCCGAACTGCATCAGGCGGGTGAAGCCCCGGTAGTACTGCATGTTGTCCGTTCCCGATGCGGCGAGGATCGGGCCGCTCAGATACGGGAAAAGCAGCACGAGAAAGAGCGCGAACGTAATCCGCGGGCCGAGCACGGGCCGATTGTCGATGGCGCGCAGAAGCAGAAACCAGAGGGCGGCCATCGCGGAAACATTCGCAATCTGCAGCACGTGTCCGCCTCCCCATGCAATGAGTTCATAGTATGACGCGGCCGCGATGCCCCGTGGCGTTGTCCACCATGAGATGACGAATGTGACGCAGGCGACCAGGAAGGCCGCGGCGGCGGCCTGGATCGCAATCGCGGATTCCGGAGGGAGGACCGAACGGGTCGATACAGTCCGCGAGCGAGAGATACCGCTCCCCGCGTAGAGCATCGCCACCCCGCTCAGGAAAAGTGCGACGCCGCTTGTGAAAACCGGGTGGTCGATGAATGGAATGTAGTTCGAGAGCACGGGCTCCGTTCCCCGGATGAATGTGGCCAGCGCCATGGCGATCGTCCCGAGCGCTGCCAGGGCAAACCCGCCGGCCTGAAGGCGGGGCCGGACCGCCGTCGGGAGAAGCGAGTAGAGGGCCGCTGTGAACGCCGTGAACCAGACGAGCAACGAGAGGTTGACGTGCAGGACGAGGCAGCGGCGAAAGAATGCCGGATCGGCAATCCATTCGGAGATGATCGGAATCCTCCCCACAACGAGAAAGACCGCGAAGAGACCGGAGAGCAGCAGGCTTGCGACGGCCAGAGTGAACCAGCGCATCGCTGCGGGATTGAGCATCCCCGCCGCCGTTGACGTGACGCCCGATGCGACTCGCGATCGCGCCCGGGTCAACCCCGTGTGCGATGGGAGCAGGTCGCAGGATGTCAGTTTGGCGGTGGCCGGTTCCATTGGGGCCATCGTAGCACCCCGCCGCCCCGGGGAAATTGATGTACGTCAATGATTCGACAAAATATGATGTGAGCATCCTTTTTTTTGTCGGATCCCGCCGCCGCCTTCTATCCGCTAATCCGTTGACTTTCGGAATTCCCCCGGTAGTGAAGCGGGTATGTACTTTCGCAAGGCGCTCTGTCTTACGGTTGCGAACCCCTTGTGCGGCCTGTGAGCACGGTTTCATCAGCAAAATCGACCGGTATGATTGGGCGGGTGCATGGCTGGCGTGATGCGGCCGAGTTATTCAAATTGCGTCTGAATACGATGGCTGTCCTGCCTGTTTTTTGCGGGTATATTGTCGCCGGGGGGACTGCCGGGGCGATGTCGCTCACGGTATTGCTGGCCGGCGGGCTTCTGGCAGGATTCGGAGCGTCTGCACTCAACCAATGGAGCGAGCGTCGATTCGACGCGCGGATGCTGCGCACGCGGGACCGTCCGTTGGCCTCGGGCCGATTGCGTATGTCGTCGGGACTGGCGATCGGGTTGACGTTGTCGGCTCTGGGCGTGGGGATGATCCATGTCGCGTTCGGATGGTTGGCGGCGGGACTGACGGTGGCCACCGTCGCGGTGTACTGGATGATATATACGCCGATGAAGCAGGTCACGCCGTGGTGCACCGAGGTCGGCGCGTTATCCGGGGCACTCCCGGCCCTGATCGGAGGGGCCGCCGGAGGTGCGATCGAACTCCCGGTTTGGAACCTTTTTGCAATCGTGTTTCTGTGGCAGATGCCGCATTTTTACCCGATATCGTGGCGTTACCGCGCGGACTATGCACGTGGGGGGTTCCGAATGCTGAGTGTGGTGGATCCAACGGGTGAGCGCGCGGCGACGCGAGCCCTATGGTACGCGGTGATTCTGGTGCCGGTTGCGCTGGCTCCGTGGATCTGGTCGGGTGCCGGAGTCGCATACGGGTCGGTTGCCGCCCTGTTGGGTGTCGGGTACGCCGGGTTCGCGGCTTGCTTTCGGTTCAGCGTGGCGCGCGACCGCGCGGCGATCTGGCTGTTTCGCTATTCACTGATTTACCTCCCGGTATTGTTGCTCGTCCTGCTCTGGGACCGCTGAGCCGGTGGGCGTGTCGGAGAGACGGAAGACGGAGGACGGGACAGATTCATTGCTTGCTGAACGACCTGGGACGCGTCAGAATCGCAGGTGAGATGATTCAGGTGTTGAACAGCTCCGGAGGGATGCGGCTGGTTTTAGTTCTGTTGATTTTCGCGGGTTTTTGCTTCTGGATGTGGTGGATCATGCTTCGAATGCCATTGCAGTCCTATCGCGGCGGGTGGACCGAGCTGCGGATGGAGGAGCTGGAGACACGGGATCGTCTGCGGGCGGATGTGAACCGGCTTGCGGGTCAGATCGGCGAACGCAATGTCTTCGAATATCCGCAGATGCTGGAGGCTGTGGCGTTTATCGAGGAGTCGTTAGGCCATGAGCACCTCGAGGTGCGGAGGCAGGAATTCAAGGCCGGTGGAAAGACCTGCTACAACGTAGAGCTCGAGATCCCGGGTGGCGCGCTTCGGGAGGAGATCGTGGTCGTTGGCGCCCACTACGATTCGGTGCGCGGGAGTCCGGCGGCAAACGATAATGCGAGCGGCGTGGCGGCGTTGTTCGAGCTGGCCCGCGTGTTCCGAGATGCACGACCGGATCGGACCGTGCGCTTCGTGGCGTTTGCGAACGAGGAGCCACCCTTTTTCACAACCGCGGAGATGGGCAGCCTGGTGTACGCCAAGCGGGCGCGGGAGAGGAAGGAGAACATCGTGGCAATGATGAGTCTTGAAACCATCGGGTTCTACTCCGACGAACCCAGAAGCCAACGCTATCCCTTTCCCTTGCGCCTTTTCTACCCTACTGAGGGGAATTTTATCGGTTTCGTGGGCAATATCGGATCGCGTGGTCTGGTGCGGGAGGCCGTTGCGGAATTCCGTGCGAATGTCGATTTCCCGTCGGAAGGAGCGGCGCTGCCGCAGTTTATCCCGGGTGTGGGGTGGTCGGATCACTGGTCGTTCTGGCAATACGGCTATCCGGGAATCATGGTTACCGACACAGCACTGTACCGGTATCCTTACTACCACAGCCCCGACGATACACCGGACAAACTCGATTACGACCGGATGACCCGGGTGGTGCGCGGACTGAGGTTCGTCGTAGAGGCGTGGGCAAATCCGGGCAATTGATCGTGGACAAGCGAGTCTGGAATTGCTCCAATCCGCGGCGCATATCACTATGAACGACAAGAAAATTCATCTGCGTGAGCGGGATATTCCCGATCACTGGTACAATCTCGCAGCCGATCTTCCGAACGCGCTCCAGCCCCCCCGCAACCCCGGAAGTCTCGAACCGCTCCGGCCGGAGGAGATGACTCCGCTTTTCGCGGAGGCTCTGGTCGAGCAGGAGATTTCGAGCGAGCGCTGGATCCCTATACCCGAAGCGGTGCGAGCCGCCTACTCGGTTTGGCGGCCGACGCCGATGATCCGTGCCACCGGGTTGGAGGCGGCGTTGGAGACTCCGGCGGAGATCTGGTACAAGTGGGAGGGGGTGAGCCCAGCCGGAAGCCACAAGCCGAACAGTGCCATTCCCCAGGCTTATTACAATGCCCGCGAGGGAGTGCGACGCTTGACCACCGAGACGGGAGCGGGCCAGTGGGGGAGTTCGCTGTCGTATGCGTGCGCCCAGTTTGGGTTGGCGTGTCACATCTACATGGTGCGGGTGAGCTTCAACCAGAAGCCCTATCGGGCCTCGATGATGCGTACGTGGGGCGCAACGGTGCATCCGAGCCCGAGCGATCAGACGGAAACCGGGAAGCGAATCCTTGCGGAGGATCGCGACAACAACGGCAGTCTCGGAATCGCGATCAGCGAAGCCGTGGAGGAAGCGTTGGCCGGCGAGGACGTACACTACGCGCTGGGCAGTGTACTCAATCATGTCCTCCTGCATCAGACGGTCGTCGGCCAGGAGTTTCGCAAGCAGATGGAGATGGTGGACCGATGGCCCGATGTCATGGTTGGCTGCGTGGGCGGCGGCTCGAATTTCGGTGGATTCGCGTTTCCGTTCATGTCCGAGGTTCTGGACGGTGGGAAGGCGACCCGTTTTGTGGCGGTTGAGCCGGCGGCGTGTCCTACATTGACGCGAGGTCGGATTGCCTACGATTTTGGCGATACGGTGGGGCTGACACCGTTGATTCGCATGCACACGCTCGGCAGCGGGTTCATGCCGCCGGGCATTCACACCGGGGGTCTGCGCTATCACGGGATGGCTCCCCTGGTATCGGCGGCGGTCGAGCAGGGGATCGTGGAGCCGATCGCGATTGGGCAGCTTGACGCTTTCGCAGCGGGACTGTTATTCGCCCGGACGGAGGGAATCGTACCGGCGCCGGAGGCCAATCACGCGGTTCATGGTGCCATCCTTGAGGCGGAACGCTGCAGGGCCGAGAGTCGCAAGGAGGTGATTGCGTTCAACCTGTGCGGGCACGGCCATATGGATATGTCGGCCTACGACGCATACCTTGGGAACCAGTTGCAGGATGTGCCGCATGACGAGCAGGCGCTCGCTTTGGCGTTGAGCCATCTGCCCAAGGTTGGGTAAGTGTTTCGCTACAAGAAAAAAGGAATCATTGTGATGCAGACGAAATTCATTCAGGTTGGCGTCGGCCCGTTGGGCCGTCAGATCGTCCTTCGCGCGCTGGAACGCCGGGATCTTCGAATTGCGGGAGCGGTGGATATTGCACCCGAACTGCACGGGAAGGATGTCGGTGAGATCTGCGGCGTCGATGCAGTCGGCGTACCGATTTCCGCAAGCCTTGAGGAAGCGGTGCACGACAGCGAAGCGGAGGTGCTCGTACTTGCGACGGTTTCGTCCATCGCTGCGCTGGAGACGCAGATCCGGGCTGCAGCGCCGTTCGGGTTATCCATTGTCTCCACGTGTGAGGAGCTTTCATACCCGTGGCGGGCGCACCTGGAAGAAGCGCGTCGCATAGACGAACTCTGCCGCAAGCACCGCATCGCGTGCCTGGGAACGGGTGTGAATCCCGGCTATCTGATGGATTATCTGCCCTCCGTTCTGACGACGTTGTGCAACCGCGTTACAAAGGTCGAGGTCGAGCGCGTACAGGATGCGGCGCATCGGCGCATACCGTTTCAGCAGAAAATCGGAGCTGGGCTGACGCTCGAGGAGTTCGAAGTCAGAAAGCAGAGTGGAACCTTGCGCCATGTCGGTCTGCTCGAGTCTGTGGCGATGCTCGCCGCGGCGCTCGGATGGGAGTTGGAGCGGATGGAGGAAACCCTGAACCCGGTGGTCGCCACCGAGCGGGAATCGAGCGGTTACCAGGTGATCGAATCGGGTCGTGCTCGTGGCGTGGAGCAGGTGGGGAGCGGCTGGGTGGCGGGGCGTGAGGTGATCCGCCTGGCCTTCCGTGCGGCGGTGGGCGAACCCGGCAGTCACGATACCGTCACAATCACGGGAACGCCCTCGTTTCGTTCGAGTATCGACGGTGGGGTGAACGGCGATATTGCAACTGCGGCTGTCACGCTGAACGCAGCGAAGGTGATCGGGGCTCTGAACCCGGGGCTCCGGACCATGCTGGATCTTCCCGTTGCCGGATCGTGGGGGTGGGGCTAGCCTGCGGTGTTCAGTGCTTGCGGGGTAAGGCGGTGATGTGCCAGCAACGCGAGCAACTCCTCGCAGTTGAACGGCTTGGCAAGAAACTCGAGGGCGCCGGCTGCGCGCGCCTCCTTGGCGTGTTCTGGAATCTCCGAGCCCGATATGGCAAGCACCGGCAGTTTTGGAATTTGGAGACGCAACTGTCGAATGAGTATGGTGCCTTCGCAATCGGGGAGTTTGAGGTCGACCAACGCCACGGCCGGCTGTGGATGCTCCATCGCGCGCTTCAGCGCTTCCCGGGCGGAGTGGACGCCGACGCATTGATATCCGGACGCGCAGAGTATTGAGGATATCAGGTCAACAAAGACGGGCTCATCGTCAACGATCAGTATTGGACCCGGTTGGATCTGAAAGTCGTGCGGCTCGGTCGTTCTCGCAATAATATCGTGTTCGAGGGCCATCCTTGCATAATGTCGAACCGTAATGGAGTCTGATTGTCCAGCAAATTCATCCCGGATCATGTTTCCAGGCGGAGGCGGGTGCGTCCATCCTGATCGAGGCGTTTATGCAGCCTCTG
Organism: Opitutales bacterium; assembly: GCA_007133065.1. GTDB lineage: Bacteria > Verrucomicrobiota > Verrucomicrobiia > Opitutales > Oceanipulchritudinaceae > SLNJ01. The sequence goes on along the minus strand of SLNJ01000008.1, from coordinate 19,282 downwards.
AAGGGTCCTTTCGATCTGCCTGTAATAGAGGTTGGGTCCGTCCGGGTATGGCTCGGCGAGGAAGTGACAGAGCCCGTCGCAATCCTGTTTTTCAACAACTTGTCAATGTCCCACAAATCGTGCAAATGGCAACAAAATATCAATTACGGTTCGCGGGTTCAGGGGAGTCAAGAAAACCGTTTTCGCGCAGCCATTCCAGGAAAACCGCAAGAGTCGGTTGCGTCGTGAGCACGGTCAGGGCGCCGCGTTGTTCAAGGCGCCCGGCCTGTGCCTCGTCAAAAACGCGAATCATGAGTTTCGCATTCGTGTTGGCGATGTAATCCAGAACCTTGTCGGCATCGGATGGTCGGCGAAGAGAGGCGACGATGCATCGAGCGTGCCGTGCGTGCACGCGTGCGAGTGCGCGTGGATCGGAACCGTCGCCGCGGATGCATGGAATCCCCTGTTCACGAAGCTGGCGGACGACGATGGCGTCGTCATCCACGACGACGGCGGTGCGATTGGTTCCTTTCAATGCTCGAATGATCGAACGCGCGGCCGATCCGTATCCGAGCAGAACGATGTGGTCGCGCATGGTCGCTCCGGGCGCGACGTGTTTGCGCAAGTGCAGCGGGTGCAGCTTCATCAGCCTCCAGGTGTTCTCATCGGTGGACAGCGTGGGCGTGAGTGTCATCGTCCCTACGGTTAGGACCGCGATCAGGGAAAACACCTCTGCCGTGATCTGGCCGGCCATCCATCCATGGAGGGCGATGACCAGGGAGAACTCGCTGGTTTGCGAGAGCAGCAGTCCGCTTTCGATTGCGGATCGGGCCGAAAGCCCGGTGCGCTCAGCGATGTAGGCGACGAGCGGGACCGTCACCACGACAACGAACGCGGCGAGCAGCGCGGCGTCCCGGAGAATCTCCCATCCCGGGGGGAGGATGAGCGCGCCCAGCGCGACGAAGAACACCGCGAGAAAGAAATCGGTCAGGGAGCTCAATGTCCCGCGGGCCAGGCCGTTGACCGGGAATGCGGAGAGGGCATAGCCGGCGACGAAGGCGCCCGCGATCAGGGGAAGGCCAAGCGCCCATGCCAGGGCGGTGAAGACGAACAAGAGCGAGAGAATAGCCAACAGCCGAAGTTCCGGTTCGAGATGCAGGCGGATGAACAGGAGGGGAACCAGCCAACGGTGTCCCCCGTATCCGAGAGCACCGAGCAGAATGGCCGATCCGATTCCCTCCAGTATCGACGGATATCCGGCAGGAAGGCGTAGCGCTATGATGATCCCGACGATGATGAGAACGTCCTGAATCAGTAGAACCCCGGTGACGAGGCGCCCGAACGGCTCGAACATTTGCTGACGTTGTTTGAGGCATCGGATGACGACGAGGGTGGAGCTGGCGGAGAGTGCGAAGGCGAGGTACAGGGCCGTCGTCGAATCGTATCCAAGGAATACGGCAAAGAGATAGCCGAGTACGCCCAGGGCGGTGAACTGGGTGACGCCGACAATCAGGACGGAGCGTCCACGATTACCCGTGCGGCGGGGGTTCAGCTCAATCCCCGCCGCGAATACCAGGAAGACGAGGCCGAGCTCGAGGGTGTTGAACATCAGGGCATCCGGCAGTTTCGGCCCATACTGGGCGAGTCCGAGTCCGGTCAGCAGCAGAAGCGGGATTGCCGGCACCCGGAGCAGCCGGGCTGCACCATGGGCCAGGGCTGCGGCGATGAGGAGTAGTGCGAGATCGATCATCCGGGAACAAATCCCTTCTCCTTGAGGATCTTCAACTGCTCGACGGCTCCGTCGATCCCGGGAGTCAGGAGAAAATCGGTCTTGAGTTCCACAAGATCGTCGATCACCGAGAGATCGAACCCGTGGATGGCGCAGGGGACGTTGCATTCCCGGCACTGGTATGCCAGGAGGTTGTTTGTGTCCTCAATCTGCAGGGCGCTGACGAGCAGTCGCGCGTTAGGCAGGTCGGAGTCGTCCTGAACGGACTCGTACTCGATATTGCCGATCATGGTTTCGCAGGAGAGTCCCTTGAGTTTTTCCGGATCGGTGTCGATGGCGAGGACTTGGCAGCCTTTTGCGTGCAGGGCCTGCGCGATCTTGCGTCCGAGGCTGTTCATGCCGACGACGATGATGTGATCCCGGCGCGGGGGGGACGGGTCGTCCTCCTTCTGTCTGGCCCGGAACAAGCGAAGCAGGCCGAGCCGTCGACATATACGGTACAATGTGTCGCTGTAGAGAATCATGTACGCCGAGGCTGCGATCGTGATGAGCCCGACGAGCGCGGTCAGGGAGAGAATCGGGGATCCGATCAATCCCGAGGCCACCCCCATGGCGGCGAATATAAAGCTGAATTCGCTGATCTGCGCGACCGTTACGCTGGTGTTGAAGGAGGTTTTCTCGCTGTAACCCATCCGCGAGATGATGATCATGAAGATAAAGGGATTGCCGATCAGGACGAAGAGCGAGAGGTAGATCCCTTCGCGCCACAGCGCCGTGGCCTCGCCGAGTTCGATTTGAATCCCCAGGGTCACAAAGAACACGGCGACGAAGAAGTTCATGAGCGGGTGGACACGGCGGCGCAAATCGTCGCTGTACGGCAATTGGGCAAGGCTGATTCCCGCGAGAAAGGCGCCTATTTCGAGGGAGAGCTTGAGCCACTCGGCACCCCAAACGATCAGAAAGCACCAGCAGAGGCTCCATATAAAGATAACATCGGGCGAGCGGGCGGCCCAGGCAAACGGCCGGGGTAGCAGGTATTTTGAGGCGATCAGTACCACCGTGAGGAGTATCGCCATCCCGCCGAAGGCGCCGCCTACCCCGGAACCGACGGACTGGATCGTGAGGGTCTCCCCGCGGGCGAGGCCGGCCAGGAATGTGAGGGCGACAATCACCACGATGTCCTGTACAAGAAAAATCCCGACCGCGATCTTGCCGTAGAGGCTGTCGAGGTCGCCCTTCTGATCGAGCAGTTTGACGACCACGACGGTGCTTGAGAAGGTGAGGGCGATGGCGAGAAAGAGACTCTCCATCAAGGTGAAGCCCAGAAGCGCGCAAAGCCCGAATCCGCCGAGCGCGGTGAAGACAACCTGACCGATTCCCGCTGCGATCGCGACCTTCCCGATATCCCGGATCTTTGCGAAGCTCAGCTCCAGCCCGACGAGAAAGAGGAGAAGGGCGATGCCGACTTCGGCAATCAGCTCGAGGGTCTCGTCCACTTCGACAAGTCCGGTGATCGGACCAAGGCAGAGCCCCGCGACGATGTAGGCGATAATGGTCGGCATCCGGATACGCCGACCGGCGAAAGCAAAGCACGCAGCGGCAATCAGGATGAACCCGAGGTTTCGAATCAGTGTCGCTTCAAACACAGGGTGGATATGCGTTCTCTACAGAGCCTGGCGGATCCACATCAGTTTGTCGCTGGCACGCTGGGCGTAAAGGAGAAATCCACGGGAGAGGCGATGCGGAATAAGCGCGCGACGCGGCGCCATCGCTCCCTGCGGTTGGGCGATAGCATGCCGCAGCGGCATGCGGTCAGGTTTCCGTCTGCAATCTGGAATGGGTGGCGGCGCGAATCCCGCACGCGACCCTGGGGCATATGCCCCAGGTCGCACGGGCATTTTCGCCCGTGCCGGGGTGCAACCGAAGCCGCAATGATGCCTGCGCGCCTGGCCGGAGGTTCAGTTCGCGGCGCGACTGTAGAACTCCTCAACGGCGTCCCAGTTGATCACGTTCCAGAATGCTTTGATGTAGTCGGGCCGGCGGTTCTGGTAATTCAGGTAGTAGGCGTGCTCCCAGACGTCGAGCCCGAGAATCGGTTGGCGGCCGCAGTATCCAAGGGCCTCGCCCATAATCGGGACGTCCTGGTTCGGGGTCGATTGAACGTCGAGGGATCCGTCGGAATTGACCAGGAGCCATGCCCATCCACTGCCGAAACGGGTTGTGCCGGCGGTGGTGAACTTCTCCTGAAAGGCCTCAAAGCTCCCGAACGCCTCGTCGATCTTCGCCGCGATCTTTCCGGAGGGCTTGCCGCCGGCATTCGGTCCGATTACCTTCCAGAAGAGGCTGTGGTTGTAGTGACCTCCTCCATTATTGCGCACAGCGGTACGGACGCTCTCGGGCAGATCGCCGATCTTTCGGATCAAATCGCCGACATCGGCGGGAGCGTTGATCCCTGCACCTTCCAGGGCCTTGTTGAGATTGGTGATGTACGTGTTGTGGTGCTTGGAATGATGGATTTCCATAGTCCGCGCATCGATGTGCGGCTCCAAGGCATCATAAGCGTAGTCCAATTTGGGTAGTTCGTAGGCCATAGTATATGATAGGTTAGAGGTTCTGAATAACGGTGTTTAACTACTAGAGCATCAATTCGCCGCTCGTCAACCCGCTGGAGCGATTCCTGGTATATTTTCGGGTTGCTGTCTGGACGGCCGAACTCTGGAGCGTCCGTCAGGCGATCGGGGTGGTGCGCTTTGCGGCAAAGTAGGCCTGGAGGAGGGCGCGGCACTCCTCGAGCAGTACGCCCCCGGTTACGGGAAAACGATGATTGCTGTGCGGCAAAGTGTTCAGATTGGCGGCCCCTCCGAGGCAACCCATCTTCGGATCGGGTACGCCGTAGACGACGCGTCCGATACGGGCCATGACCGCGGCGCCGCTGCACATCGGGCATGGCTCCTTGGTCGCGAAGAGAACGGCGTCGTTAAGCCGCCAGTCGCCGATCGCGGCGGCGGCCTGAGAGAGCGCGATCGTCTCCGCGTGAGCGGTTGGATCGCCTGTTGTCACGACCTGGTTGTGGGCGCGTGCGATAACCTCGGAGTCGCGCGCGACGATCGCGCCGACCGGCACTTCGTCGGCCCGCCAGGCATCGATCGCCTGATTGTAGGCGAGTTGCATGAAATAGGCATCGTCGCGCTGAAGCTCGGAGGGGTGAAGCTTCTCGAACGGACACGGAGGCGGTGCCGGGGTTTTCATACCTCGGGGGGGGCGTGGGCGATGTGGATGGCCACGATCGAGGCGCTGAGGGCGTCCGCGCGAACATCAATGAACCCGGCCGCGTCGAGTTCATCGAGTAGTCGTTCCTTTTCGGGAAAGGCCCCGATACTGCCGACGAGGTAGTCGTAGGCGTTGCGGTTTCTTGTAAGGATGCCCGCGAGATGGGGCAACACGTGCTTCAGGTAGAGATAGTAGACGGGACGAAACCAACGGGCGGGTTGCGTGAACTCAAGACAGCAGAGGCGGCCGCCTGGGCGCAGGACGCGTCGCATCTCCGCGAGTCCGCGCGCCCGGTCTTCCAGGTTGCGCAATCCGAACGCGATGGTGACGGCGTCGACGGCGTTGTCTTCGAGCGGGAGGGCGAGGCAATCCCCGATGCCGAACCGGACCCCGTCATAGCGCGGGTTGCGCGCCTTTTTGGCCTCGGCCCGTTGCAGCATGGGGGAGCAGAAATCCAATCCGATGATTTCGGTGTCCATGGGAAGGCCGCGGCGCAGGGCGAGGGCGACGTCGCCGCTGCCGGTGGCAAGGTCGGCGACCCGCCGCGGAGCGACTTCGCGTACCCGTGCAACCAGAATTCGCCGCCAATGGAGGTCGAGTCCGCCGCTCAGTACATGGTTCGCGAGGTCGTAACGACCCGCGATATCGGCAAACATGTCGCGGACGGCTGCGCTTTCAGGCATCAGCGGGGGGGGCCGGGTTGCGGTTCGGGCTCATCGCCGTCCTTGTCGGCGTGATTCTGAAAGCTTTCCACAACGAGGCGGGAGAGCTCCTTGTCGGGATTGCGCGCCATCGCCCCCTCGATCCGAAAGCTCTCCTGACCGCTGTTTCGGGCGATGATCTTGAGCCCGTGCTGGAAGTCGCGGAATCGCTCTTCACAGAGGGCCCGGATGGACTTGTCCTGTTCGACGGAGGCGTCGATGAGTACATCGCAGGCGTCATCGCTGAAAGCCAGCCGGATGCCGTGTTCATTTCCAAATCGTTCTGCGAACTGTTCGATCTCGGATTTGAGGACCTCGCGCTGGCCCTGCTGGTTGTCAAGAAGCAGTTGCTTCAGCGTGGATTGCGGTTCGGCGACGGTTTCGGTTGTGACCTCGAACTGTTTTACTGCGGTCGAGGGCAACTCGAATTTGAAGTCGCGAAAGATCCGTTCGAGCACGGTCATCAAGCCGCGGGCACCGGTTTTTTCCAAGTGGGCGCGGTTCGCGACCTCCTGAATTGCTTCGGGTGTGATCTTGAAGTCGACTCCATAGCCTTTGAAGTCGAGCCGGTATTGTTCAAGGAGGCTGCCCTCGCTGGATGTGAGGATCCGGGCGAGGTCTTCGGAGCGCAGGTGTTCGCATGCCACGCGTACGGGCAGGCGCCCGATGAATTCCGGTTCGTACCCGTAGTTTATAAAATCAGCGGTGTCGACATGGTGAAGAAATTCGGCCGGATCGCGATCGTCGTCCCGCGCGGTCGTGGAAAACCCGATCTGGTTGGCGAGCATCCGTTTCTTCACCGATTCACCGAGTTCGTCGAACGCACCGCTGACGATAAAGAGAATATGACGGGTGTTGATGGTTTTCTTTCGCGCTTTGCCGCCCCGGGTCATCTCCATGACCGCCTGCATCTGGGCCATCATGTCGGTGGGGGAGAAGAGGTTTACCTCGGCGTCCTCCATGAGCTTGAGGAGGTTGACCTGGACCCCGCGACCCGAAACATCGCGACCACCGGATTTTTCGGTGGATGCGATCTTGTCGATTTCATCAATGTAGATGATGCCGTATTGAGCCAGCTCATGATTGCCGCCAGCGAGCTTGACCAAATCGCGCACCAGGTCCTCGGCGTCGTACCCGACGTAGCCCGTCTCAGAAAACTTCGTGGCATCGGCCTTAACCATCGGCACCCCGATAAGGCGTGCGATACAGCGCATGATGTAGGTTTTTCCGACTCCGGTCGGACCGAGCAGGATGATGTTCTGTTTCTGGTAGTCCCGCTCGATCAGGTCCGGATCCTCAAGGCATTGTCGGACGTGATTGTAATGATCGCAGATTGCAACCGAGAGCACCTTCTTTGCCGCCTCCTGCTGGATTACGAACCGGTTCAGGTGATCGCGGATCTCACGCGGTTTCAGGTTGAACTCCCGGATCCGCCGGAGCGTCTCCTCCGATTCATCATCGTTGGAATCATCGGCGGGGGGGGGCGATTCGCCGGCGGTGGCTTCGGGGCGCATGGCTCCCATGCCCGGGGGTGCATGTCCAGAGCGCAGGGCATCCTGCACTTGCTTTTGAATGTCCTCCCAAGGGGACGTTGATTCTTTATCGCTCATGTGAATTTTTTCTCAACCGGAGGGCTTGACTATTCCAGAAGTATCAGATAGCTAATCACTTTTACAGGATTATAACCGACCTCCCCCAACTTGTAAACGCTATGTCCGGGAATTTGACGAAGAGAGATATTGTACTGTCCATATATGACAAGACCGGGTTTCCGCAAAAGGAAGTTCGAGAAGTCGTGCAGCTCACGCTCGACACAATTGCGGACGCTTTGGCGCGAGGACGCAATGTTGAACTGAGGAATTTTGGGGTGTTCGAGGTTCAGATCCGCAAATCCCGGATCGGCCGGAACCCGAACAAGCCTGAGAAGGACGTGGTCATCCCCACGCGGGCGGTGATCAAATTCAAGGCCGGCAAGGAACTCAAGTCCGAGCTGAAGAGCCTCAACCTGGACCAGTTCAGCCAATAGGGTCTGGTTTCGACGAATTACGGTTCGCCAAGCAAAGGTTGCATGTTTGAAAGCCTGCCCGGTTTTCGGGAGTTTTACCCGTCCGAGTGCTCCCGGCGCAATCATCTGTTCCAGGTGTGGCGCCGGACGGCGGTTTCGTTTGGATTCCAGGAGTATGACGCCCCACTGTTGGAACCGCTCGAGTTGTACGTTGAGAAAAGCGGGGCTGAGATCGTGGATCAGCTCTTTAACTTTCGTGACAAGGGCGGACGGGAGGTCGCTATGCGGCCGGAGTTGACGCCCTCCCTGGCCCGGATGGCGGGCGCGCGCGCCAACAGCCTGAAGCGTCCCGTCAAATGGTATTGTATCGGAGAGAATTTCCGCTATGAAAAGCCCCAGAAGGGGCGGTTGCGCTCGCACTATCAACTCAATTGCGATATTCTCGGTGAGGCTGGCCCCGGGGCGGACGCCGAGTTGATCGCTCTGCTGGTCGCGGTGTTGCGGGCGCTTGGCCTGGGAGCTGACGATGTGGTGGTGCGACTCTCGGACCGGACCCTGTGGATGCATTACCTGGCAGCCATGGGATTGGACGCGGCGTCGGCCGGGGGTGTTCTTGGGGTGATCGACAAGATGGAACGCCAGGGTCGCGACGAGACGATCCGCAAGCTGGAGCCATGGTTGGGCGCCGAGGCTTCCGATTTCCTCATCCGGGTTGAGGCGCTCGCGCGGATTCGCGATCTGGGGGCACTGCGGTCGCAGTTATCCGGGCATGGCGGCAACTCTGAAGCCGGGGTTTTGCTGGAGGGGCGCCTGGCGGAGTGGGAGGTTTTGCTGGCGTCGCTGGAAGCGCTCGGTGTCGCGGATATGGTTCGGCTGGATCTTGGAGTGGTTCGCGGTCTTGCCTATTACACCGGCTTTGTCTTTGAGGTTTTCGAGCGGGGTGAGGGCGAGACCCGCGGTCGGGCGGTTGCGGGAGGGGGACGTTATGATCACCTGGTGGAGAAACTCGGCTATCCGGCCCTTCCCGCGGTGGGGTTCGGACTCGGGGATGTGGTCCTGAGCGACCTGTTGGATGAGAAGGGTCTCTTGCCGGCGTATGTCTCGATGCCGGATGTTTACGTTGTGGCCGGTCCGGGGGATGCCCGGGCGGCCGCTCTGCGCGGGGCGACCGCGTTGCGCGAGGCCGGGTACCGGGTGGAATACGCATTGCGCGATACGGGCTTCGGCAGGCAGTTTCGGTTTGCCGGTGGTTCGGGAGCCCGGTTTGCGGTGATTTTCGGTGAGGAGGAGGTTCGATTGGGAGCGGCAAAGATCCGCGACATGCAGTCGGGAGCGGAGGAGGTGGTTCCGGTCGGCCGGATGCTCGAGGTCCTTGGCGAGCGCCTGGGTTGAATTCCTGGAGCGAAAGATTCTTGCCCACGACGGTTCGTACCGTTAAGCAGTGGCGCCTTATGAGCCGAGTTCTCCACATCGTCGTCGCCGTGGCCGCAGTGATCATCGTCTTCTCCGGTTGCCGCTCGCGCGAGCCGCTCGAGCTGTTGACGCCGGAAGAGCACCTGGAGATGGGCCGGCCCGCGGAAGCGACCGGGCGAAGCACCGCGCAGGCGCGGTCTCCGGCGCCGGAGCAGCCGGTCGTGGTCCTTGAGACCAACCTCGGTGCAATCCACATCGTGCTCGATCCGGAACGGGCGCCGCGCACGGTGGAGAACTTTTTGGAATACGTGCGCAGCGGATTCTACGATGGCACGATTTTCCATCGGGTGATCCCCGGCTTTGTGGCGCAGGCGGGTGGGTTCAACCCGGAGCTCGAGCCAAAGGAGACGCGCGACCCGATCGCTTCCGAGGCGGACAACGGGTTGCGCAACACGCGGCGATCGGTCGCGATGGCGCGCCGGGACGACGTGGACAGCGCCACCTCCCAATTCTTCATCAACCTCGATGATAATCCCTTTCTCGACCACGACGGGCCGTACCAGGGCTACACGGTTTTCGGACGCGTGATCGACGGCATGCATGTCGTCAACGAAATCGCGTCCCGTCCGACGGAGTCGCGGGATGGATTCGAGCATTTGCCGGAGAACCCGGTGATGATCGAACGGGCCCGGCTTAGCGGGAATTGACGATCCGCAGCATTTACGCCTGCGCTCATGGGAGTCATCTGCTCGAGGCGGCGACCTCGAGCGGTTGTTCTTCGCCCCCGCCCAGCCCGAACATATCCGGTGGGACGTTGGAGAGCGCCTCGATGATCGTGGTGATGTGTTCTTTCACCTTCAGCATCGAATCCTGATGGAGGGTTTTCATCCCCGAGCGCATCGCGATGCGTTTCAGATCGGCCGTTTCGGCGCGCGCGTTGATCGCCTTGGTCAGGTCCTCATTGTTCTCCATCAGCTCGTGGATGCCGACCCGACCTTTGTATCCGAGACCTCCGCACGTGGGACAGCCGTCTTCATTGGCGGAGAAAACCGGTCCGCTCCAGCCGTCGAGGGCGCGCTGAAGAATCTCCTTTTCATTGCCGGTTGGTTCGTATTCCACCCGGCAATTCTTGCAGACGCGGCGCATCAGGCGCTGGGCGCAGACCACCAGCATGGAGGCCGAGATCATGAATGGCTCGATCCCCATATCGGTGAAACGCGCGATGGTGCTCGGTGCGTCGTTGGTATGCAGCGTGCTGAGCAGCAGGTGGCCTGTGAGGGCGGCTTCCACGGCGATCCCGGCGGTTTCCTCGTCGCGGATCTCCCCGACGAGGATTACATCCGGGTCCATGCGCAGGTAACACCGCAACGCGTTCGCGAAGGTCAGCCCGATCTGCCGGTGCATCTGCATCTGGTTGATTCCCGGAATCGTGTACTCGATGGGATCTTCGGCTGTCTGAACGTTGAGATCGGGCGAGGCGATCTCGCGCAGCGCGGAAAACAGCGTCATGGACTTCCCGGAACCGGTCGGCCCGCAGTGGAGGATCATCCCGTACGGCTGCTCGATGATCTTCCGGTAGCGTTGGAGGTTTTCTTCGGAGAATCCGAGCGCGGTGATCGGAAGCGCGGCTTTGCTCTTGTCCAGGATACGCATCACGATTTTCTCGCCGAAGTTCATCGGACCGATGGCGACACGCAGGTCGATATCGATATTTTTTTTCGTGAAATGCTTGAAGACGATACGACCGTCCTGGGGCAGGCGCTTTTCCGCGATGTCGAGATTGCTCATCACCTTAAGCCGTGCGGAAAGAGCGCCGGAAACGGCCTTGGGGAGTCGGAGCTTTTCGAGGCAGACGCCGTCGACGCGATAGCGAACCAGCAGATCGTTCTCCTGTGGTTCGATATGGATATCGCTCGCACCCGAGATGTAGGCGTCTTCGACGATGCGGTTGGCGAGCTGGATGACGGGGGCGGATTCCTCGTCGGTAAACTCGCCATCATCCATGGTTTTCTCACCGCTGCCGAATTCCTCTCCGATGACCTCGGTCAGTTCGGACATATCCGAGCTCTGCTCCAGCTCGGCCGCCTGGCCGGATTCGGCGAAGTGCATCTTTACGAGCTTGTCGAATAACGATGCCGGACATACCTGTACTTCCTCGACATGCAGCTCGGTTGTCGTGCTGAAGCTTTCGCGCCGGGGATAGTCGAGCGGATTGGTCATGAGTGCTGCGACACTGGTGGGCGACAGGCGCTTGTACGGGAATATCCCTTCGCGCCGAATCACCGAGTCGCCGACAACCTCCACCACTTTCTCGTCAATATCGATCTCATCCTCTTGGGTGATGAGCGGACAGCCGGTATAGCGCGCGATGAACTTGGCGGTCTCACGATCGTCGACCTGGAAACGCGGATCGAGCATCCGCTGGAAGAGCGGCGCCGAGTACTCGGCAACCTCCTCAAGGAGCTTGAGGTCGTCCCTGGTGAACTCCGAGGAGTCGGCGAACGGCTCCTTGTTGAGCACCTGAATAGCCCCGATGGTCTTGTTCGCTCGCAGTGGGACGGTGAGCATGGATGTCACCTCAAAACCGGTTTCCCTGGAGAGGTTGTGCATGCCCTCCGCATTCTCTGCCGGATTGAAAAACACTGGTTCGCTGTTATCGATCACCTGGCCGACGATTCCCGTGTGAAGCGGCAGTTTCAACTCGAGGAGCTGGTTGCGCTTGGTTTCGAACTCCGATTCGCGTCCGGGCTGGTCCTCCCACAGGGTGGGGCTGTAGTAGATGTGCTTGAAAGCGATCTGGTTGCCTTCGACGAGATAGAGCGTCATCGACTGCGCCTGGAGTGCCTCGACGACCTTGCCGGCCGTCAATTCGATCACCGAGCTGACGTCTTCCCGGCTTGGCTGCGGCTTGGAGATGACTTTGAGGAGGAGGGTCTTGCGCAGTGCGCTCGAGATATTTGCTGCCATCACAAAAGCTGGGTTATCGTTCTGAAACGAGTGAAATGCGGTTGCGGATCCCCAACAACCTCTCTTTGATTCCCAGCAAGTTACAATTGAGAGCCGAAAACGCAATTCAATTCCCGGCGCCGCTTCGGTGCGGCTTTTTTGATATGCGGCACACTTTTATTCTAGCTATTCAGGAGTGGATGCTGCGGCACGGTGCCCGCCTTCGGCTCGCTGCCGGCGGCACGGAGCGGGCCAGGCTTGGGATCGCGGGAGAACAGGCGGCCGAGCGGTTCCTGCGGGTCGAGCGGGGGATGCGAATCGTTGCCCGCAACTGGTCCCTCGGGGGTCGCAACGAGATCGACCTGGTCGCCCGCGACGGAGATGTACTCGTCTTCGTGGAGGTCCGCACCCGCGCTGCACACGCGCGAATCGGTGGGTACGAGTCCGTTACACCCCGCAAGCGCCGCGTTCTGCGCCGCGCAGTCCGGGCCTACCTCAGGCGCTTGCGGCCGGAGGCGGCGCATACTCGGTTCGACATCGTGGAGGTGCGTCGGCACCCCGACGGGCGGCTCGAGGTCCTGCACTACGAGGGCGTGCCGCTGGGGATTTGAGGGACGCGAAGGAATATGGACGGGATGGATTTGCGAAGTGCCGGTGTGGACATCCTGGCACGCAGCAGGGCGGATCACGGGTTAAGACGGAAGAACTTTCGCTTACCGGCCTGGATAACCCTGGGGGCGCCGCCCCGATCGAGTTCGGTGAAGGGGTCGTCTACCGGTTCCTGTTGCACTTTGACGGCTCCCTGTTCGATCAGCCGGCGCGCTTCCTTCTTGGAAGGGAACAGCCCGGTTGCGGCCATGAGATCGACGAGACGGGCGCGTGCGGTTCCCTCCGCGACTTCATCCCAGGCGAATTCGGGCATTTCATCCGGCTGTTCGTTGCGTGAGAAGACACGTTCGAACTGCGAGCGCTCCGCGGCGCCTGTCCCGGCTCCATGCAGGCGGTCGACCAGTTGCACGGCGAGCTCCTTCTTGACCTCCATCGGATGGCGTTGGCGCAGTGACGCGATCTCGGCCTCCGGTGTAAGCAGAAGCAGCTGGTGGTAGATCCACAACGTGTCGTCGGAGATGGACATGATCTTCCCGAACATCTCTTTGGGCGGGTCGTTGAAGGCGATGTAGTTGCCCTCGCTCTTCGACATCTTCTTGGTTCCGTCCAGACCGACCAGAAGCGGAAGTGTCATGACAACCTGTTCCGGTTTCCCGGCGTCTTTCTGGATCGCGCGGCCGACGAGCAGGTTGAAGGTCTGATCGGTTCCGCCGAGTTCGACGTCGGCGTCGATCATGAGGGAGTCATACCCCTGCACGAGCGGGTAGAGGAATTCAATGATCGAAATGGGGCTGTTGGCCCGATACCGTTTTGCAAAGTCGTCGCGCTCGAGCATTCGGGCTACGGTCATCTTACGGGCGAGCCCCAGGCAGTCCTCGAAGCTCATGTCGTCGAACCATTCGCTGTTGTAGCGAACCGTGGTTTTTGCCTGGTCGAGCACCTTGAACGCCTGGCCGACATAGGTTTCCGCGTTGCGGCGAATCTCGTCGCGATCAAGGGTCGGCCGCGCGGAGGAGCGTCCGCTCGGGTCGCCGATCAAGGTTGTGAAGTCGCCGATTATGAGGACGGCTTCGTGTCCAAGGTCCTGAAACTGACGCAGTTTGTTGAAGACGACCATATGCCCGAAGGTCAGGTCGGGACGGGTCGGATCGACGCCGAGTTTTACGCGCAGCGGCCGCTTGGCGGTCGCGAGGCGCCCGCCGAGCTCCTTGTCGTCCACCAGGACTTCGACGTTCTGCTTCAATGCCTCCAAGTCATTCATGTGAAAGAGTGATTGAGGGTGAATGGCGGGTGAAGGGCAAATCAAAATGCCGGATGAGGCGAGAGCCAATCGCGCTCTTGCGTTGGACGGATTCACAATGCATGGTATGGATTATTGAATCATGAATGTGAAACGCGTTGGAATACTTACCGCCGGGGGGTTGGCGCCGTGCCTTTCCTCCGCGATCGGCGGGCTGATTGAACGGTACTCAGAGATTGATCCGGGGGTGGAGATCATCTGCTACCGGAACGGGTACCAAGGATTGCTCCTCGGGGATTCGCTTGAAGTGACGCCGGAGATCCGCGAGCACGCCGGTGTCCTGCACCGTTACGGGGGCAGTCCAATCGGGAACAGCCGGGTTAAGCTCACCAACGCGAAGGATTGTGTGAAGCGAGGGTTGGTCGCCGAGGGCCAGGATCCGCGGAAGGTTGCCGCGGACCGGCTGGTGGCCGACCGGGTGGACGTCCTGCACACAATCGGCGGTGACGACACGAACACGGCCGCCGCCGATCTTGCCCGGTTCCTCAGTGAAAACGACTACGATCTGACGGTTATCGGATTGCCGAAGACCATCGACAACGATGTGTTCCCGGTTAAGCAGAGCCTCGGCGCGTGGACGGCTGCGGAGGAGGGAGCGCTTTACTTCGAAAACGTCGTTGCCGAGCACGGGGCCAATCCGCGCATGCTGATCGTGCACGAGGTCATGGGCCGCAACTGCGGATGGCTGACTGCGGCGACGGCGCGCCTCTATCACGAGCAGATCGACCACGACGACTACCTTCCTGAGATCGGGCTTGAGCGGGAGCGGCGCGATGTACACGGGATATTTATCCCAGAGATGGAGATCGGCATTCCCGCGGAGGCTGAGCGCCTGAAGCGGGTGATGGACGAACACGATTGCGTGAACCTGTTTGTGAGCGAAGGGGCGGGCGTCTCGAGTATCGTGGCCCAATTGGAGGCGGAAGGGAAAGAAATCCCGCGCGACCCCTTCGGGCACATACGCCTCGACGCCGTGAACCCGGGGCAGTATTTTGCGAAGGAGTTTGCCGAAAAGCTCGGCGCCGAAAAGACGCTGGTTCAGAAGAGCGGTTACTACAGCCGCGCCGCCGCCGCGAATGTAGAGGATCTGCGGCTCATCAAGAGCTGTGTCGATCTCGCGGTCGAGTGCGCCTTTCGACACGAGAGCGGCGTGATCGGGCACGACGAGGATCAAGGCGGCCGCTTGCGTGCGATCGAGTTCGACCGGATCAAAGGGGGGAAGCCGTTCGATATCGAAACCGATTGGTTCGGAGACTTACTTGATGAGATCGGACAGGCGCGGGGAGCGCCGGCGGAGTGAGAGGGAAGTGAGAACCGCCCCCAGGCGTGTCGCAAGCGGGCGTTTTCGGCTTTCAATCCTTCACGGTGATCGCGCTCGAGGTGGCAGCGAGCTCGCGAACGCGCACTTGGATTGCATCTGAGAGCGCACCGTTTCCGTCGAAGTCGTCTCCCGTCACATAGACGAATCGGGGGATGACGAGGCACCGGAAGTCGAGCATCAGGCTGTTGGCGAAACCGAGGATGGACATGTAGCTGGAGGCGCCTCCGGCGGCGCAGAGGAATCCCACGATTTTGTTCTCCCAGGCGGTGCCGGTTAACTCGACCAGGTTTTTCACTGCGGCATTCGCGTCGTAGTTATAGATCGGCGTTGCGACCACCACCACCCGGGCGGCTCGAATCGCGGACCCGACAGCCGCGATGCCGGGATCGTCGTAGGCATCCTCTCCGTCGCAAAACGGCAGGGGATGCTCGCGCAGATCGAGCAACGTAGCATCGATTCCCAGTTTGCGGTACGCGGACTGGAGCGTTTCGGCGAGTGCCCGGCTGCGGCTGTCCGCACGCAACGAGGCTGAGATCACGAGATATTCACGCTCTTTCAATGTGGATGACTTCATCATATAGGAGAGCACCTCCGGCGCGCTCAAGCGATGGTTGCGTTCCGGAAACGGAGTACGGTCGATCCAAGTTGTAAGCTTGTTGTGGGACGCGCGGCAAGAAAATGATTAAACCGGCGCGTTTCCGCGGGCCATGAAATCCCGGACAGCGGCCTGCGTCATATCGGGGGGGCTTGACTCCACCGCCCGCTCGCTATTTGGAAAGGGGTGCCGCGGGAGTAGCACAATGGATAGTGCAACGCTCTTCTAAAGCGTAGGTTGTGGGTTCGAGTCCCGCCTCCCGCGCCACCGTTCGCGATGCCGCTGGATTACGCCGATGTCGAGCCGCCGTTGCCGGATCGAGTGAAGATGTGACGGCTACGCCAGTATTTCGGCGGCAGAGCGCCGACCGCGATGATTGCCGCCTGGCTGATCCAGAAAACCAGAAGCCAGAAAAAGGCCTCGTCCATGAAACCGTAGGAATGCAGTCCGATGCCCAGCATGTTGGTGCCGAACCATGACCAGCTGGTTACGATGTTCCCGCCGACCGCAAGGAGCATGATCCCCCGGTCCGAGAGCACCCGTCCCCGTTTGGCATGGAGAGCCAGGGCGAGCCAGATCGTAATCATCAGGGCGCCGTTTTCCTTTGGATCCCATCCCCAGAATCGGCCCCACGATTGATCCGCCCAGATGCCGCCCAGTACCGTTCCTGCGAAACTGAAGAGCAAAGCGAAACAGAGGACCCCGTAGACCATGCGGCTGAACGCCTGCGCTGTTTCGTGCGTCAGGCTTGCCGTGAGCATGCCGCGGGCCACGTACAGAATCCCGAGAAAGCCCGCGAGAAAGACTGCCGAATAGCCGATGGTAATCGTGATGACATGGGTGCTGAGCCAGAAGTTCGAGTCGAGCACGGCGCGCATCATCTCCATGGTGTCGCCGTCCATCGAGAGATGATGTGCGACGAGCAGCGAGCAGAAGCCGATCGCAGCCGCCACCGCGCTGCCGATGCCGATGCGGTAGAATTTTTCGAGAAAGAGGCTGACGAGCACGGCGCCCCATCCGACGAATACCGCGGAGGAGTAGAGGTTGGTGACGGGCGCGTACCCGCTGAGATAGACGCGTGCGGCGAGGCCGAACGTGTGAACGGCAAACGCGAGCAGAAGGAGCCGGTAGGCCGAATCGGCCAGGGTGCGCGGCTGGGTGATCCACGATCCCGCGGCCACGAGGAAAATCAGCACGTACAGAGTCATGCTGACGTAGAATGGCTGAAACTGGTTGTAGAAATACTCGAAGCCGGTGCGCGCTGCCCCGGTTCCCTGGCGCGCGTCGATCTGGCCGATCAGGGAATCGAGGCCCGCGTTGAATGCCTCGGCGTCGCCGGCCTGGCGGGCCTGTGCAAGCCGGGCGTACCCCATGACCGCCGGGTCGACCGTGTGGTCGCGCACCCCGGCGATAAGGGCTGTTCCCACATTCATCCAGTCGTCGGCTTCGTCGTCGCCGCTGCGCGGGGGAATCACAAGCAACTGCTGCGACTCTGCCATCTGTTGGTAGCGTCCGGCGAATCCAAGGAATTGTGTCAGGGCATCGTCATCCACCTCGCGGCCGGCTTCACGATCCAGAATGGCCTGCATCCCATGGGGCAGGGCTGCGGCGTATTCCTCGTATTCCGCGACCGGCCCCGTCATGGTCCCCCGGGGATAGAAACTGTAGGTGAGGTTCTGATAGATCGAGATGCTGTTGCGCAGCTTCACGAGTGCCCGCTGGTAGCGATTGCGCTGCTGCGTTTCCTCAGGCACCATCTCATACTGGCGTTCGATCTCCTCGAAAAACGGTTGCAGTTCGCGATAGCTGTAATGACGCACGTCCGCGTCGCGCGAGCGCAGCAATCCGAGGACGTCGGGGTCGTCGACCCGGAATACCCGGTAGTCAGCGGCGCGATTGCGATCGAGCGCGACGTCGGCAATCCAACGGTGGGGAGAGATCGTCTCGCCATCGGCGTCGAGGGCGCTCTGTTTGCCGCGCAGGATGAGCAGGTTCACGCGGGCGACGGTGTCGAGTGGTTTCACCCGTCCGCCTTCGAGCACGGGAAGCGCTGCGAAGTCGTCGAACCGGAATGCGGTGTCGTTGCGTTCCGGAAGCAGACCCCGGAGAATGATGATCGCGCCGATCGCGAGAAGCAGGACGGGGAGGATCCGTATCATCTGGCGATCCTCCTGAGCAGAAACCGGCGGAACACATACCCGAATTGAAAGAGTAACCCGAGCGTCACGAGCGTGCACGCGGCGTAGGGAATCCACCAACTCGGATTCTCGACGACCTGGAACATCGAAGCCGTGTCGTCGTTGCCGAACGATGCCTGGTAGAAGGTGAGCCCGTCGTAGCGAAGTGGATGGTTCATATATATGAGAAACGGACGATCGTCACCCATGCGCGGGTCGCGCAGATGTACCAGGCTGGAAAAATTGCGGGGGATTTCAGTGCCCGGGTACCGGTCGTGCGCGAACTCCAGCAGCTCGATTTCGTACGGGAGGTAGCGTCGTTCGAACCGCAGCGAGATCTCGTACTTGCGGCCGTTGAATTCGAACCGCTGGGGCGGGACTCGGCCCTCGAAGATATTGGAGACAAGCCAGGTGCCCAGGGAGTTGTTTGGCCCGACCAGTTCGACGACCGCCGTGGTCATGTTCCGTTCTTCCGTGACGTAGGTTGGGGGGCGTTCGCGGGCTACGAGGTTGAGGGCCGGGGCGATGCCCCGGTTTGCCTGAATCTCAGGGTTGCCGGGCAGGTCGTCGGCCCGTGCAAGCACCGCGTTTTTGAAGTGTTCGTGCACCGTCACCCGGAAGGGGAGGGCATGGTGTTGAATCGTCTGGGGCGCGCGCCGAAAGTGTTCTTGCGGGATGCTGATCACGCGATCCGTCTCCGGGTCGGTCTTGTCTATAATCACCAATTCATCGCGGTGGAAGCTTTGGAGGTAGTTGGCGGTTTCGCCTTCCTCGATCCACATGAAATTATCTTCTTGCTGAACCTGATTGAGGAGTTGGCCGATGAGAAGCAGGGCAATCCCGCCGTGAATGGCCGCGATTCCAAGCGTACGCCATCGCATGCGAAAATACCGGAAGTGTGCGGTCACCAGGTTGACGAGCAGCAGCGGTCCGATCAGGTAGCCTCCCGGGATCGGGAGATGCAGCCAGTTGAGAAATCGGCCGCCCGGCCACTGCATCGGATACTGCCAGAACGCGAGCAGGCTCTCGAAGTACATCTCCTGGGTGTAGCGGATGCCAAAGCGCGCCTGGTCGAGGGTGCCGAAAAAGATCATGATCATTGACAGTGCGAGCAACCACACCGTCAGGCGCATAGAGCTGAATAGACGGAAGAACGGGTTCATGCCACAGGTCGCATATGCTTACTCAAATCGGATCGACTCGAGAAACTCCCGAAACCGGGGTTCTTCCCGCGATG
>SLNJ01000046.1 GCA_007133065.1 Opitutales bacterium | reverse complement strand
TCGAGTTGAGGCGCAAGGATCTCGAAGGCCGAATCGCGGCGGAGGAAGAACAGCTCCGCAAGTACCGCAACCAGCAGTTGAGCGTTAAAAAAAACGAAGAGTACCGGGCATTCGAGCAGGAAATCGCGACGTGCCAGGAGCGCATCGAGGCGCTTGAAAACGAGGACCTCGATGTCCTGATGAAGATCGATGAGGCAACCGACACGCTGCGCGCGGCTGAGAGCGCGGCGAACGAGGATATCGCGGTCCTGGAGGGTCATATCGAGCGTTTGCGTGCGAATGAAGCCGAGGCCCGCGAACAGCTGGGTGAGGCGGAGCGGCGGGCGGCCGCCGCCGCCGAGATGCTGGAGCCGGGGGTACTGCAATCGTACCGCTATGTGCGAGGGCGCGTGCGAAAACCTCCGTACGTTGTTCCGCTGATCGACAAGCAATGCCAGGGGTGTTTTCTGCGGGTTTCCACGGAGGTCGAATCCGAGGCGCGCCGGAGAGAAGGGCTGGCGCGGTGTGACAGTTGTGGGCGGCTGGTCTATCTTTAGCCGCGGACCGCGCCCGCCCGCGCGTCGATGGTGTATCGGTCCGATCGTTCTTGCCCGTTTCGGGGGAGTGATTCGACCTTGTGTTCAGGGGAGCGCCCGATTCGTACACGCGAACAGGGAGGAATAAGCCGGATTCTGTTGCTTCGCGGAAGCGAAGCCGCGCTCATTTATCTATCGGGATTGCTCCCGATCCGCCCCGGAGGACGATGCGACTCACCCGGGACCATCGGACGGGCCGCCCGGTCCCTTATTTAGTCTTGCACCGGATTGGGTTTGTCCTGCCTCCGCGATCGCTCGCGGAGCGGTGGGCTCTTACCCCGCCATTTCACCCTGGCCCCGGGCACAAGCCCGAGGTGGTATATTTTCTGTGACACTTTCCGTTGCACGCGGCTTTCGCCGCGCACACCCCCGCTTGCACGGGGAATCCTGCCCTATGGTGTCCGGACTTTCCTCTCCACGCGACGGATCGTGCAGAGCGAACGCATCCTCCCTGTTCACCCCCATCCAATGCATTCAGATACTGCCTGCAAGGAAAAATCAAACACGTCCCGGGAGTTTACGGACCGATACAGGGCTTGACAGAGTCTCCGGAGCGCCTAATGTCCGGCGGTTTCAAAGCACGATTATGGCCAATCTCAAGTCATCGAAGAAGGACGTCCGCCGCACCATCCGCCGCACGGAACGCAATCGCCGGGCGAAGTCCCGCATCAAGACGCTGCGCAAGGGCTTACTGCAAAGCGACGCGACCTCCGCCCCCCGGGCCCTGCAGGAGCTGAGCGCCGCGCTCGACAAGGGTGCGAAGACGAATCTCCTCCACCGCAACAAGGCCAATCGGCTGAAGTCACGCGCGGCGCGCCTCGCAACCCGCCTCAGCGCGTCGGCCGAGTCCGCTTCGTGACCCGCGGCGAGTCGTTCAGCGCTTCCCATATCGGGTTCCCTCCGCCGTTGCTGGGGAGTCTCCCCATCCGATTGCCCGTGCTTTGGAATGCGGATGGATTGATCGCGATCTGGAAACCGGTCGGTATCCCCATGTTGAGCGCCGGAGGCCGCGATGCACTCTCCCTGGAACGGGCGATCAACGTACAAGCACGGGCGGGCAAGGGCGAACTCGCCCGCCTCGGAGTGGATGTGGTCGTTCCGGTAATCCCTCTCGATCCGGAGTGCAGCGGGATCGCTCTTTTCGCGACTTCGCGAGCGGCCACGGACTGCTGGCGCAATGCGTACGGCTCCCAGAAATTTTGCATGCGGTTCGATCTGTTGTGCAGACGATCGCCCGATGTTCCGGAGCTCACCTGTGATCTGCCTCTTGCCTGGGCGGCCAAAGAGGGGCGCGCCAAGGTTTCACACCGCTATGGCAAGGCGGCGGAAACCCGGTTTCGAAGGGTGGACGGCCTGGGACCGATCAGCCTCTGGCAGGCGGAAACGCGG
This sequence comes from Opitutales bacterium, assembly GCA_007133065.1. Taxonomy (GTDB): domain Bacteria; phylum Verrucomicrobiota; class Verrucomicrobiia; order Opitutales; family Oceanipulchritudinaceae; genus SLNJ01. The sequence continues at coordinate 2,302 of SLNJ01000046.1, read as the reverse complement.
TTGCACCGGCGTCACCAGACCCGGGTTCACGCCTTTGAGCGCGGTCTCGGAATCTTGGGAGAGGACCGATACGGTGCGACGCCTCCGTTGTACCTTTCTGAAATCAAACGGGCCTATCGAAAGCGCGGCGCGGAGCTTCCGCTCCACGACGGAATCTGCGTCCACCTGAAAGAGGTTTGCTGGGATGGCGTCCGCGCAGGCGGGGGAATCGTCGCTCCGTGGCCGGAGCGCATGCAGGTTCTCTGGAAGCAGCTCGAGCGTCATTCGGTTTGAAAAAAGGCTTTACACAGGCATTGAAGCTGGCACCATTCGTTGCTTTTCGCATTTGAAATAAATTCGCAACAACATGGGAAATCTTAGAAAGAAACGTCGCCGCAAGATCGCGCAACACAAACGTCGGAAGCGCTCACGCGCAAACCGTCACAAGAAGCGGACGTGGGGTTGACCGGCTCCGGTGCGGCCCTGCGATAGCGTTTCGCGCGCTGCTTTCGAAGACCGTACTCCAAGCCGGGGTACGGTTTTCTGTGTACGGGGGTCCGGCGGTGCGATGATATCGGCGTGCTACGTCGAAATACCCGCTGGTGATACATGGTCAGGGGATCGCCAGATGAGCACAAGACCCTATAGATGATGGAGTTTTGTTTCCATGCTCTGTATTTTTTGCTTGTCAGATCGCCTGCGTCCGGGCTATGATGTTTTGAGTTTACTGAGGGGTAAACAACCGGGGGTTATATCGCTGCTGCAGGTGATCACGGGTTTTCATTTTATACTGTAATTTCATGCTCGCGTCCAAGGCTAAGCAATTATTCGTCGAGATTGATGACTTTTCCATTCTGACCGCTGTGGCATCGGGCGCTTCGTCGTCGATGCGTCTGGAGAGCCTCGACGAGTACCCGCTCACGACGCCCAACGAGGAATTTCACGACAGTATCAGATCCAGGACCGGACTCGGGAAGAATACGCGGGGGTACGTCCCCGCCCATTGTGCGGTGTACCCGACGAGTCGGTTCATCCGGCGCGTGAGCCTCGAACAACCGAACAAGGCGAAGGAACCGTCGTTTTTCGAGGAGTACCTCCGGACCCAACTCCGCATCGACCCGGATGCGAACACGGCCGCGGTCCTCAACGTGGAGACCGGGACCCCCTTTACCCTGGACAAACCGATGTCGAGCCAGAAGGAGTTGATCCTGTGTGGGGGGAAGACCGACGAGTTGCGGACGTTGCAGGAACGGATGGTGGCGATGGGGCTCTACCCGAGAAGCCTCCAGCTGGGGTCGCTCTCCACGCTGCGTGCCCTCATGGATTACGAGCAGTACGCGAAACTCGAGTTGCCGACGCTGCTCCTGGAGGTGACTCCTGCGAATACGCATCTTTTCATCTTCCACGCCGGCAAACTGGATGTCAGCCGTCCGATTCCCTACGGGTTGAGCTCCATGTTTCCGCTGATCCGCAATGAGCTGGGGTTGAAAGACGAGGAATCAGCTCGGAAGTTGTTCTATTCGAACACGTTTGACTTCACGGAAATGGGACCGGCTCTCTTGCAGAAGATGCTCAAGGAACTGCAGGCGTCCACGGGATTTTATGAAGTCCAGACCGGCCAGACAATCGGGCAGATCCTCGCCTCCCTGCTCCCCGGCAATTTTCAGTGGATGACCGATACGCTGGCGAAATCGCTGGGCGTGGATGTGCTGGAGCCGGATCTGCAGTCCTGGCTGGAGTCGCGGGGAATCAAAATCGACGATTCCGTTTCGATGGAGAATCTTGGAGCCCGATGGTTCGGGTTGCTGAGCCTCCTGGGGGAAATACCGAATCATTCTGAGAATGGCCAAAAGAAATAGGGGACCGACTCAGCCGCCCTGGCGTCCCGACTTTCGGGATCCGGAACTGTTGCCTGACATCAAGGTGGTCCGAACGGACTTTTTCCTGACCGTCCTCTCGGTGAGTCTGGTCATCATCCTGTATGCGGTCCTGTTTCATCGCGAGTACACCGTCCGTGCGTTGAGCGAGGGGACGCAGACTCTCGAAGCGAAGGTGTCGGATCACCAGCAGAAAAACCGGGAGAATGTTCGACTGAGCCAGGAATTCATGAACCTGAGCCGCAGCATCGGGGAAGTGCAGCAGTTTTTGGTGATCCCCGTTCCGGTGACCGACCTGATGTTGCTTATCTCCGAACTGCGGCCGTCGGCCATCCGGTTCACAACGTTCTCCTACACCACGCGCGTAGAGACGGTGGGACGAGACCGCAGACCGGTGTACTCGATTCAAGTGAACGGGCAGGTGCGCGGCAGCGCATTCGAGGTGC
>SLNJ01000071.1 GCA_007133065.1 Opitutales bacterium | reverse complement strand
GAACATCAACCTTCTCCAGGAGCTCCCCGGTCCGGGGATCCCAGCAACCGACCGCCCACCCGCCCCACAGAGCGACCCAAAGGTTTCCGTTGCGGTCGATCGTCATCCCATCGGGTCCGCCGGACTCCCTGGGAACAGACACGCAAACCCGGCGACCGCTCACCGTGCCGGCATCGAGATCATAGTCAAACACTGCAATCTCCCGCGTCGGCGTATCGATGTAGTACATGGTCAGCCCATCCTCCGTCCACGCCAGACCGTTGGAAACCGTAACATCACCGAAAAGCCGGCGCACGCTTCGATCCGTATCCAGGACATACAACGCGCCACCGCCGTTCTTGCCCTGAAGCCCCATCGTACCCGCGACAAAGCGACCGCGCGGATCGCATTTGCCGTCGTTGAACCGGTTGTCCGGAAAATCCGCCTCAGGGTCCGCAATCGGGTCGAGAACCCCGCCCTCCGGATCGAAGAAAGCGAACCCGCCCTGCGCAGCCAGCACGAATCCTCCCGAGGAACGCGGCACCACCGCGCCGACCTTCTGCCCGACATCGTGCCAGCCAACCGCACCGTCCACCGGGTTCACCCGGCCAACCCGGTCCCGGTCAATATCCACACACCACAGGGTGTCCTCCCACCAGAGCGGCCCCTCGCCTAGATGAGCCCGCGCATCCGCCACCAGTTCCACATTGATGCTCATATCCCATACGCTGCCCCCGCACCGCCATACGGCAAGGATTTTCCCCTCCCCTGCGCTTCGCCGCCCATAACTCGCGCGCAACGTGTCCGCAACAGCGGTGCAGCCGCCCCCCTGCCTTTCGGGCTGAAGGCCCGGCAACATCGTAGCCTCGGGCAACGCCCGAGGATCCATTTCGCCCATTTGGATCAGGCTGAAAGCCTGACTCACCTCCCCGGCGGAACGCCTCGATACCCGCGGTGAGGCAGGCTTTCAGCCTGCGCCGGTTGGTTCGTGCTATCAACCCCGGGCGTTGCCCGGGGCTACGGTGTTGCCGCGCCTTCGGCACTCAGGCACACCGTAGGCTCTACGAGCCGGAAGCCTTCCGCGTCTCTCCGCGCTTTCCGTAGTTTCTCTCTCTGGCTATCTGAATTTGAACTACGAAATACGCGGAATCTCGCGGAAACATCACCGCAGGGTCAGGGCACCCGGCCTCCGGAAAGGGATGCTCGACGATATTGGTGGATGTCAGGTCTTCCGCCCTCCGTCCTCCGACGAGCGAAGCGAATCGGGATCCCCCGTTTCGCAGTCCGACCGTCCAACCGTCCGACTGTCTTCCGCCGCCGAGCGAAGCGAATCGGGATCCCCCGCCACTCCTCCGGGATACGCTTCGCCCTGACCATGCTTCACTCTCAGCCCGTGTAGCTTTAACATTGCCACCGAGTGATTCGTCCTGTTCGCTGGTTCTTTTTCATCGTGAGCCAGAACACGGAACAGACTCATTCACCGGATACGGGCGCGGCGCGCCATGTTGCCATTATCATGGACGGTAATGGACGTTGGGCGCAGGAGCGTGGCCTGCCGCGCAACGAGGGCCATCGCGCGGGCGTCGAGAACCTGCGTCGGATTGTGCGCGAAGCGCGCGACCTGGGGATCCGCTGCCTTACGCTCTACGCGTTCTCGTGCGAGAACTGGCAGCGTCCCAAAGAGGAGATCGACGCCCTCATGGGACTCCTGGAGCGATTTCTCAAGGGACAATCGAATGAGCTGCACCGCGAACGTATCCGCCTGAAAACCATTGGCCGGATCGATGAGTTCCCTCCCCGGATTGCCGATCGGATCCGCCGGATCACCGAGGAGACCGCACAGTACTCCGAGTGGACGCTGGTCCTGGCGCTCAACTATGGTTCCCGGACGGAGGTCGTCGACGCGGTACAGGCGTGGAACGCGGCCGTAGCCGCCGGACACGAGTCTCCCGACACCGTCACATGGGACCGCTTCTCGCAGTACCTGTACACCCACGACCTGCCCGATCCCGACCTGGTCATCCGAACGTCGGGGGAAACCCGCGTCAGCAACTTCCTGCTCCTGCAGGGAGCGTACGCCGAACTCTACTTCAGCCCGAAATTCTGGCCCGACTTCGGTCCGGAGGATCTCGCAGGCGCGCTCGCAAGCTACCGCAAACGGCAACGCCGCTTCGGGAAGACCGGGGAACAGGTTCGGCAACACCCGGCAACCGCGCTGCGGGAATGAGGTGGCGCGTACTCAGCACCGTCGGCCTCTGGGTCGGCATCATTGCAATCATCTTCACAACGGGGGTGACCGGCGGTGTATTGCTCATCAGCGCACTCGCATTGCTCACCCAGTTCGAAATCTATCGGCTGCTGGCACGCACCGGCGGCCGGCCGTGCCGGTTCACCGGGCTCGCAATCGGCGCGATGCTGCTGCTCGCCCCCCACTTCCTGGCGGGATCCACGGTTTGGGTTTGCGACGGCGGGATCCTCTTCCTCCTCGGCACCGCGATTTTCCTGCTCCTCGCCCTCCAAACCGGACGGTCCGAGTCCATCGAGACCGTCTTCGTCCCCTCCCTGCTCGGACTCTTTCTCGGCCCCTATCTTCTCCACTTCCTGATTCTCCCGGCAACGCAACTGGGAACGCCCGGCCTCGCCTTTGGACTCTGGATCATCGCCACAGCCAAGTTCAGCGACGTCGGTGCGCTGCTCGTGGGACTCAAATGGGGACGGCACCCGTTCTCCCCCCTCAGCCCGAAGAAGACTTGGGAGGGAATCGCGGGGGGAGTGGCAACCGGCGTCGTCGTCGGCCTCCTCACCTACATGCTCTTCGCCGACCAATTGCCCGCGGGATTCTCCGCGGGGAAGGCCCTCCTCCTGGCGGTTCCGATCGTGATCTTCGCAATCGCCGGCGATCTGCTCGAATCGGCCATGAAACGCCGGGCCGGCGTCAAGGATTCCGGTCGACTCATTCCCGGCATCGGGGGCGCCTTCGACCTGAGTGACAGCCTGATCTGGAGCGCTCCCATCGGTTATGTCATCGCCTTCGGGTGGCTTCTTTAATTCGGCGCGGACCCACATCTCGACATGCAATGCCACACACAGCACGCAGGATTTGACGGCCTTGCTTCGCAAGACCCGCACAGTCAGGGGTCCCGCAAGCGGCGTGCAGCGGGCGTGGGCCAATAGCTGGATATGCTTCGACGGAAAGACATTGTATTGCTCGGCGCCACCGGTTCGATCGGCGAACACGCGCTGCGCGTCGTCGCCGCACATCCGGATCGACTCCGCATCCGTGGAATCGCCGCCCGAACCAATTGGCGCAAACTCGCAGCAATCGCGGAGCAGTTCTCCGTTCCGCACGCTGCCATCTTCGACGAAGCGGCCTGCCGCGAGGCGAAAACCAGCGGATGTTTTGCGGGAAGGGAACTGCACTGCGGTATGGAAGGGCTCTGCGCCATCGGGGAGCTTCCGGAGGCGGACATCGTGGTCAGCGCCGTGGTCGGCACCACCGGTTTGGTGCCGACCCTGCGAGCGATCGAAGCGGGAAAGGACATTGCGCTCGCCAGCAAGGAGATTCTCGTTCTAGCCGGACGATTCGTCATGGCGGCGGCCCGGCGGCGGTCGGTTCGCATCCTCCCCGTCGACAGCGAACACAATGCAATCTTCCAATGCCTCCAGGGGAACGGCGATCCCACACCCCTGCGCCGGCTCATCCTCACCGGCAGCGGGGGACCCTTTCGCGGTGCGACATCGGAAGCACTCGAGGCGGTCACCCCCGAACGCGCCCAGTCCCACCCGATCTGGTCGATGGGACCGAAGATTACGGTCGACTCCGCAACCATGGCCAACAAGGGGCTTGAGATGATCGAGGCTTACTGGTTGTTCGGCGTGGAACCCGAGCAGATTCACGTGGTCGTTCACCCGCAGAGCATCGTGCATTCCATGGTCGAGTTCATCGACGGCTCGATTCTCGCCCAGTTGAGTCCACCGGACATGACTTTCGCCATTCAACACGCCCTGTTCTTCCCGGAACGGCTGAACAGCTTCGCCGAAACGCTCGACTTCACCCGGTCGATGCAGCTCGATTTCGAACCGCCCGATCCGGAGCGGTTCCCGTGCCTGCGCCTCGCCCGCGAAACCCTGAGCGCAGGCGGCATCCTTCCGGCCGCATACAACGCCGCAAACGAGATCGCCGTCGAACGCTTCCTCGACCACAACCTTCGCTTCACCGAGATCTCCCGAGTCATCGAACACACCTTGAACCACCTTCAAAACCGCACCCCCACCTCCGTCGACGACCTCCTCGACGCCGACGCCGAGGCACGCCGCATCGCTCATACCTATGGATCTTGAAACCTTTCAGGCACTGCTGAAGACACCGTGGGCGATCGTCCTTGTGATTCTGTTTTTCGGCGCATCGATATTCGTGCACGAGTTGGGACACTTTCTTGCAGCCCGCTGGCGCGGGCTGAAAGTCGAGCGTTTCTCAATCGGCTTCGGTCCGCGCCTGTGGACGCGAACCGTCAACGGCGTCGAATACTGCATTTCAGCACTTCCGCTCGGCGGCTACGTCGCGCTTCCCCAGCTCGCGGATATGCGGGGTGTCGAGGGTGATTCGGAGGATTCCGCGGAAACCCTCCCGCCACTCAGCTACGCAGACAAGATGATCGTCTCCTCGGCCGGGGCCGTTTTTAACGTCCTCTTCGCCCTGCTGCTCGGATCACTCCTCTGGATCGTCGGCGACTGGACCGACTACTCCAGGCAGACAACCGACATCGGCTACGTCGCCGAAACCGTGACCACGGAGGACGGGGACGACATCCCATCGCCCGCCCACGTCGCCGGGCTGCAGGCCGGCGATGAGATCCTCGCGGTCGACGGAACACCCGTGCGGGACTGGTTCCACCTCACCTACTCCATCATCGCGGGGACCCGGCGCGCCGACGATGGCAGACCGATGAGCTCGTTTGAGGTCCGCCGCAACGACAAGGTTCTGGAGTTTACCCTATACCCCGTCCTGAGTGGCCCCGATGGCTTGCGACGGGTCGGCATCATGGCCAAGAACCTCCTCGTGATCGACAACGTTCATCCCGAGTCGCCGGCTGCCCAGGCCGGCCTCCAGACCGGGGACGAAATCGTCGCGATCGACGGTGAACCGGTCTACACCCACTACGAGTATTTCCAACACCTCCGCTCAAACCCCGACCGCCCCTCCGAACTGCTCGTTCAACGCAACGACCGGACCTTGACCGTGCAGGTCCAACCAAAACGCGTGGTGGTCGATACGGAGGGGAACGAGGAACCGCTGCTCGGCATCCAATGGCGCACGCGCAACTGGCTCGAACACATCAACCCGTTCGAACGTGTGAAGCGCGATCTTCAGACCACGTGGACCGTGCTCTCGGCGCTCGTCAGCCCCAGCTCCGACATCGGCCTCAACGCCCTGAGCGGACCGGTTGGGATCGGGTACGCCCTGTACCGATCCGCGATGCTCGACATCCGGTTTGTGCTTTCGCTGACGGTCCTGATCAACGTCAACCTCGCGATCCTGAACCTGCTGCCTATCCCGGTTCTCGACGGCGGCCACATGGCGTTCGCCACAATCGCGAAGCTGCGACGCCGGCCGCTCCCCGCTCGGTTCGTCTCCGCCACCCAAGGGCTGTTCATGCTGCTCCTCTTTTCCCTGATCATCTATGTCAGCATCTTCGACGTCTCCCGCGTGCACCGGCACGGCACGGAAGAACGGGAATACCAGGAGGAACAAGCCCGCGCCGTCGAGCCGGATTTCACCCAGGCCCGACCGGTCGGGGAGAAGGAGCAGTAGGATCACCTCTGCTCTCCTCTGTGCTGAGGAATCGCTTGATCCCACCCGGATTCCGGCATTCGATTGCAAACCAGGCACGCCTCAAGCGCGATGATCACCAACCGGAGCATACCGTACTGCACATCTCCCTTCCACGCCCGGCGACGGCGCACGCGCACCGTCATGGTCGGGACCGTCGGAGTCGGGGGCAACCACCCCTTGCGCGTCCAGTCGATGACTACGACCCCGACACAGGATGTCGAGGCCACAGTGGCTCAATGCACGGCGCTCGCCGAAGCGGGGTGCGAGATAATCCGGATTACCGCGCAGAATCTCGCCGCCGCCCGCGCCCTCAAGGAAATCAACGCACGATTGCGCGCCCGCGGAATATCCAGTCCTTTGGTCGCGGATATTCACTTCCTCCCCGCCGCAGCGATGGAAGCCGCCGAACACGTCGAGAAAGTGCGGATCAACCCGGGAAACTACGCCGACAAGAAGCGGTTCCAGGTGCGCGAATACAGCGACGCGCTCTACGAATCGGAATTGCAGCGCCTCTACGACGCCGTCTCGCCCATCATCGTTAAATGCCGGCAACTCGGCCGGGCCATGCGCATCGGAACCAACCACGGCTCCCTTTCCGACCGGATAACCAACCGGTATGGCGATACGCCGCTGGGAATGGTCGAGAGCGCGCTCGAGTTTCTGCGCATCGCCGACTCCCACCGCTTCCACGACATCATCCTCTCAATGAAGGCTTCGAATCCGAAGGTCATGATCCAGGCCTATCGCTTGCTCGTCGCACGAATGGCCGAGGCGGGCATGGACTATCCCCTGCATCTCGGAGTGACCGAGGCCGGCGACGGGGATGACGCCCGGATTAAGAGCGCCATCGGAATCGGGTCCCTCCTCTACGACGGCCTGGGCGATACGATACGGGTCTCCCTGACCGAGGACCCCGTTTACGAGATCCCCGTGGCGCGGGATCTCGCCCGGAAAACGGAGGCCCTCTGGAACCGCCATCGCGAACAAGAAGCCCCCGCACCAGCTGAGGCCGATCCCCGGAATCCTTATGAATTCGCACGCCGGACGGTGGATCCGGTCGATCTCGGCAACGGATGCCGGATCGACACGCAGACGCCGCCGACCGTCATCGCCACCGCACCACACCCGCTCACCGAATGGCAGGAATCCGCCTCCAAAATTCAAACAGCCCACGCCCGCCTGCGTGAGGCGCGCGTCGAAGGCCTCTTTTTCCCGGAACCGCTCGCCGCCGAATCCCTGGCAAGCATTCGCCCGATGCGCGAGGGCTTGCAAGAGCGTGTGCGGTTTTTCGTGTTCAACGTCACCGCGCTCACCGAAACCCAGCGCGAGGCGTCGCACGCCGCCGGCACCTGGCAACCCGAGGATCTGCACCTCTTTGACGCCACCCGCGCCGAGGCCGTGGAGATCGAAGGGTTTCTCGAATGGACGCGGCGGCACGACCTGCGCGCGGCACTAAACGTCCTGCCAGAGCAGATCGCGGATCTTCCGCGGCGGTCCGATGTCATTTTCAGCACCGGTCCCGCACCGGCTCACACGCACCCCGTGGGCCTCTATCGCGCGCTCGCCGCGGCCCTGCAGGCGCGATCCTGGGAGGCGCCGATCTGGATTCGAAACAGCCCCGATACGCGGATCGATTCCATGGATTTTTACGGGGACCGCCTGCTCGACGCCGCCATCCTCAGCGGATCACTCCTTTGCGACGGGATCGGAGACCTCATCTCGGTCGAGCATGAGCCGGACCTGGCGAAATCGCTCGCCCTCGCCTACGGTGTCCTTCAGGGTGCCCGCGCCCGCACCACGCGCACCGAGTTCGTCGCCTGCCCGAGCTGCGGTCGCACCCTCTTCGATCTCCAGGAGACCACCCGGCAGATCCGCGCCCGCACCGGGCACCTCAAAGGAGTTACCATCGCCGTCATGGGATGCATCGTGAACGGTCCCGGCGAAATGGCCGACGCCGATTTTGGATACGTCGGCGGCGCCCCCGGCAAGGTCAACCTCTACGTCGGGAAAACCTGCGTGCAATACCACATCCCAACCGCCGAAGCCGTCGATCGCCTCATCGACCTCATCAAAGAACACGGCAGGTGGATCGAACCGGAAGACCCCGCATAAGCCGGCTCGCAAAGAACCACATTCGGGATTGGACATCCCAAAGCGGGCGCCCTACTCCTTCTGCATGATTGAATTTCTACGTCCGGACTCACGCGAACCCGACCAATTGCGGCCGGTCACCTTTCAGGTAGGAATCGCACCGCACGCTTCGGGCTCGGTGCTCGTCGGATTCGGCGACACGCGCGTCATCTGCGCGGCGACAATCGAAAAAAAGGTGCCGCGATGGATGCAGCAGCAGAACGAACCCGGGGGATGGGTTACGGCCGAATACTCAATGCTGCCGTACAGCACCCTTCAGCGCAAGGACCGCGATATCTCCCGCGGCAAGCTCGACGGCCGCACCGTCGAGATCCAACGCCTGATCGGTCGCTCTCTCAGAGCGGTTTGCGATCTCAAGAAACTCCCCGGTCACACGCTGTGGATCGATTGCGACGTCCTCCAGGCCGACGGCGGAACCCGCACGGCCGCCATCACCGGCGCCTACGTCGCCGCCCGCCTCGCGATCCGACAGTGGATGCACTACGGCGCCCTCAAGGAAAACCCCTTTCGCGACTCCGTGGCCGCAATCAGCGTTGGTATCTACAACGATCAGCCGGTCCTCGACCTCAACTACCCGGAGGATCGCGACGCCACAGTCGACGCCAATGTGGTCATGACCGGATCCGGCGCCTTCGTCGAAGTCCAGTCCAGCGGCGAAGAAGCCGTCTTCAGTAACGACCAACTCCACGAACTGCTCCGCCTCGCCGGCGGCGGCATCAATCAGCTCACCATCCTTCAGCACGAAGCGCTCGAAAACGCGTGATGCGACATTGCGGTTTCCGCCGGCCGCCATGGCTCCTTTCGAGAGCATGGAGGCAGGTGTTCGGAAATCGTCGACACCCCCTCCGAATCCTTCAGAAAAGGGTTGTCAACATCCGACTCCGGCGGGATAACCGCAATCTCGATCATTAACCAAACGAGCAGAACGCAGGCATCAGATGAACATTCACGAGTACCAGGCAAAAGACCTGTTCGGGGCGTACGGCGCGCCCATCCCAAAGGGATGTGCCGTGCAGCACAAAGAGGAATTCGACGGGGCGATTGATGAAATCGGCTCGGAGGCGATCGTCGTCAAAGCCCAAATCCACGCGGGCGGACGCGGTAAGGGCGTCTTCACCGACGGATACAAGGGAGGCGTCAAAATCGCGAAATCACGCGAGGAAGCTCTCGCCGCCGCAGATGCAATGCTCGGGAACACCCTGATCACCAAACAGACCGGTGAAGCAGGCAAGCAGGTGCGCACCCTGTACTTCTCAGAGCCGTGCGACATCGCTCATGAATACTACTTCGCCATCCTCCTCGACCGCACGGAATCCAAACCGGTTATCATCGCATCGACCGAGGGTGGCGTCGACATCGAAGAGGTCGCCGAGAAGACGCCGGAGAAGATTACGCGCGTCCACATCGATCCGCTGTATGGCATCCGCCCCTACCAGACGCGACAGGTCGCGTTCGGACTCGGGTTCTCGGGCAAGCAGGCCAAGCAGATGATGGAGCTGACCACGGCGCTGTACCGCCTCTTCTGGGAAAAGGACGCATCGCTTGTAGAGGTGAATCCGCTTGTGCTCACCTCGGAGGGTGACGTTCTGGCGCTGGACGCCAAGGTCTCGTTCGACGACAACGCGCTCTTTCGTCACCCGGATATCGCCGCCCTGCGCGATATCCACGAAGAGGATCCCAAAGAGGTCGAAGCCTCGAAGCACGGGCTGAATTACATCGCCCTCGACGGGAACATTGCCTGTCTCGTCAACGGCGCCGGACTGGCCATGGCGACAATGGATATCATCAAGCACTACGGCGGAAATCCGGCGAACTTCCTCGATGTCGGAGGGGGGGCCAACGAGGATCAAGTGACGGAAGCCTTTCGGATCATCCTCAGCGATCCGAACGTGGAGGGCATCCTCGTCAATATTTTCGGGGGGATCATGAGCTGCAAAACCATCGCCGAGGGCATTATCGCCGCCGCGCGCAATGTCGAGATCACGGTTCCCCTGGTCGTCCGGCTCGAGGGAAACCAGGTTGAAGAAGGCCGCAAGCGTCTCGCCGAAACCCGGCTTCCAATCACCCCGGCCGAGAGCCTCAGCGACGCCGCAAGGAAAGTCGTCGATCTGGCATCCAGCGGTTGAAACCACCCCGGAATCCCACCCTTCATCCTATTTGATCCATGAGTGTTCTAGTCGATAACAACACCCGCGTCGTCGGCCAGGGAATCACCGGCAAGGCCGGATCCTATCACGCCTGCAACAACATCGCCTACGGCACCAACTATGTTGCCGCGGTCACACCCGGCAAAGGCGGGACGACGTTCGAAAACAGCATCCCGGTGTACAACACCGTGCACGAAGCCGTCGAGCACGAGGGGGCCAACACCTCCGTCGTGTTCGTCCCGCCTCCGTTCGCAGCCGACAGTATTCTCGAGGCGATCGACGCGGGAATCTCGCTGATCGTCGCCATCACCGAGGGAATCCCCGTCCGCGATATGCAGGAGGTCAAGGCCGCCCTCCAGAGCAACAACGCCCGTATGATCGGACCGAACTGCCCCGGGATCATGACTCCCGGGCAATGCAACATCGGAATCATGCCGGGGTACATCGCAACCCCCGGAAAGGTCGGCGTCGTCAGCCGCTCCGGAACGCTCACGTACGAAGCGATGTACCAGTTGACCGTTCGCGGCCACGGCCAGAGCACCTGCATCGGCATCGGAGGCGACCCGGTCTGCGGCATCGGACACACCGAAGCCGTCCAATACTTCAACGATGATCCCGACACGGATGCGATCATCATGATCGGGGAAATCGGAGGGAGCGCCGAGGAGGAGGCTGCCGACTACATCAAAAATAATGTTCGGAAACCGGTCACCGCGTTCATCGCGGGCATGACCGCCCCGCCCGGACGCCGCATGGGACACGCCGGCGCCATCGTCTCGGGCCGGTCCGGCTCCGCCAAGGCCAAGGTCACCGCACTCGAACAAGCGGGCATCGCCGTCGCCCCCACCCCGACAGAGATCGCCGAAACCCTCCTCTCAATTTACAGGCCCTGATCCCCCCGGCGCTTGCCATGATCCCGGCACCGATGCTACGGTCCGCGAAACGTAGGAACGTAGCATGCCGCGCCTTTTCATCGCCATCCGCCTTCCTGACTTCATCAAGGAGGATCTCGTCCGCCTGCGCGACGAGCGGATGCGGGCGGCCTCCTGGCTGCCGCCGGAACAACTGCACCTGACGCTCAAGTTCATCGGTGATTGGCCCGTCGATCAGATCTCAGAGATCGAGGAAGCCCTCGAAACGATCAAGACCGATGCATTCCTTCTCGAGGCGCAAGGGGTGGGGAGATTCCCCGGGAAGGGCCGGCCGCGCGTGCTATGGACCGGCCTCGGCACCGCCCACCCGCGCCTCTTCCAGATCAAGCACCGAATCGAAAACGATCTGCTCCGCCTGGGCGTCGAGCCCGATCCACGCGTCTATCAACCACACATCACCCTCGCGCGATGCACCGGCGCCACCTCGGAAGACGTCGCGCCGTTCCTGAAGCAGCAGCGGGATTACACGTCGCCGCCGTTCCGCGTCACGGGGTTCTCACTGATGGAGAGCACCCTGACGTCCAGGGGTCCCCTCCACGAGGAACGCACCGCGTTCGCGCTCGAAACCTGATGCACCTCACTCCCGAAATCGTGCTCCGCCTGATCCCGCTGCTCGAACCGTTCGTGACCGAGCACAAACGGCGTCTCATGCAGTCCGTGCTCGACGAGCGCACCCGCTGGCTGACCGTCGCGCTGGAGGATATCTACCAGCCCCACAACGCCAGCGCCGCACTGCGCTCGTGCGAATGCTTCGGCGTTCAGGATGTCCACGTTATCGAAAACCGGAATCGCTTCCGCCCAAGCTCCGATGTCGCCATGGGCGCAGCAAAGTGGTTGAATCTACACCACTACCGCGGAAACAACGCCGGGGATTCCAGCCCCTGCATCGCCGCACTGAGGCAAACGGGTTACCGCATCGTCGCAACCGCACTCACCCCCGACGCGACGCCCCTCCCCGATCTCTCACTCGAGAAACCCGTGGCCCTTCTGTTCGGCACCGAGGATGAAGGCCTCTCGATGGCCGCCATGGACGAGGCGGACGAGCGGGTGCGGATCCCGATGTTCGGATTCACCCGCAGTTTCAACGTCTCCGTCAGCGTCGCCCTGTGCCTGCATTCACTCAGCACCCGGCTCCGCGCCTCCGACCGGCCATGGCGTCTCTCCGACACCGAACGTCAATCGATCTATCTCACGTGGTTGCGGCGCACCATTCCACACGCGGATGCACACATCCGCCGGCTTGACCGAGAGATCCCGGGCGGCAACCCCGCGCAATAAGGAACAACCCGGCGCCGCGCGCATGAATTGATGGAAGGAGTCGCCCCGTTCCTTTCGCTTTCACGCCTTGCTCGTCCGCTTGCTCCGGGCCAGAATCCGCTTGAGCTTGCGGCGGGAATCCGAGGATACGATATATCCGACACACGACGGCGCTCCACAGCGACAGGGATGTTCAAGGAAGTGCTCCAGATCATAGCCGTAGTCGTAGGTCAATTCCTCCCCCTTCTCGATATCACGGAGCGCGATCATCCAGAGACGTCCGCGAATATTCTCAACCTCACAGTTCGGCTCACACGAGTGATTCGCGTACTTGGCAGGATTCCACGGAACATCGCCGTCAATATCATACCGCTTGTTCAGTTCGAAGATATACACCGACGCACTGCCGTCCTGCTGCGCCGTTTCATGGCGCGCCAGCCCGCGCCGGTTCGATTCCGCCTTTGTGATCTTCTCGCCGAGATACTCGATAATCCGCTCCCCGGACGCGATGGCCCGGCGGGCGAACATCCCCTTGTTGTGTATGCGTGATCGGCGAACAACCCACGCGCGATCTTCCTCGTCCGCATCCGGAGGGGTCGGGCGGGAATTGGAGCCGGTCTTCCTGCGATCGTGCTTCGCTGCGGATTTGCGTGTCGTTGATTTCTTCGTGTCCATGGTTGCAAGCAAAACAGCAACAAGGAACCAGTTGCCCTATCGGATCAAGTGCATTCCCGCAAATCCTTTCCTTGTCAGCACCCAGGCGCGCCGATACCGTCCCTACCATGACTGACAATGCCGACGTTCGCACCCTCGTCGAAGAGGCAACGCTCGACTTCACCCTGGGCGATACCGAAAGCGCACACCGTAAACTCGACCGGGCGCTGGAACTGGATCCGGCGTGCTTCGATGCATGGCACGCCCGGGCGGAGATCTGCCTCGACGCACGCGATCTCGACAACGCCCTCGCGGCCGCGGAAAAGGCGCATGAGCTCAATCCCGACAACATCCATATCAACACCAGTCTATCCCGGATCTGGATGGAACGAGGCGATAAAGACCAGGCCGAACATTTCGGGGCACGCGCCCGCACCCTGGGTTGGAAGTCCCAACTCGGCCAGGATCCTGCCTGAGCCCAATCACCCGCTGAGCGGGGCCGCACATGCCGTGCATTCGTGCGACCAAATGGGACAGGTTGACATACCTCCGTTGACCGACCCCTGTTCTTTTTGTCTAAGTCGTTCCTTATTATAATCCTATATCACTATCAAAACGGCTTCGGCACCGGTTTTCCTCGTGACATTAGGGCTTTGGGATTGCCAAAATCCAGTTCATGTGTATTCGTTAACGCCATTGCTCGATAACAAAGCGACCCTCCGGGCCTCGCTCCAAAACGGAAAAACGGAATATTTGCAGGTGCAACCCGATACAACACCCAACGAAACACAGATCAGCATCACCAAGGACGAAGTCAATGACTTGCCACTCCGCCGATACAGCGGCCGGGTGCATTTGATCTCTCGCGACGCGGACGTAGCGGATGCCGCCGCTGAAATATCAGGTGAAGATTACCTCGGTTTTGATACCGAAACACGTCCGGCGTTCAACAAGGGAGAAATCTACCCGACCGCCCTCCTCCAACTGGCTGGCGCCAAGTCTGTCTACCTATTTGAACTGCAGTACATTGATGATCTGGATCCGGTCTTCGACATCCTTGAGAACGAAGCCGTGATCAAGGCCGGCGTCGCGATCCGGGACGACCTGCGCAAGCTACAGGAAATCCGCCCATTCGAACCACGCAGCTGCCTGGAGATCAGCAGCTTCACACAACGCGCAGGCATCGTGAACACGGGACTCCGCAGCCTCGCGGCATACTACCTCGGGTTTCGGGTCTCGAAAAATGCTCAGCTCAGCAACTGGAGCCGCCGCCGCCTCTCCTCGAACCAGATCACTTACGCCGCGACCGACGCCTGGGTCAGCCGGCTGCTCTACAAGAAACTCTGCAAACTCGACCTCCTCACCGACAGCTCCGGAGCGATCGAAACAGTCGGCGCAGCGATATCCTGATCCGGCGACCTCAAAAACGATCGAAAATCCCTTGTTTCTCCCCTCACGCCTGGCGACACTTCCAAAACTCAGCTCCGAGCCAGAAAAGCATTGTCACCGGATCCGGAATCGTGTAATGCATCACGGCAGACGCTTGTAATCTGTCGCGCTGGAACCGGCTTGTAATGAAGAAACTATCGCTCCTTCCGCTCTTCCTTGGCATCTTTTTTCTCGCGGCCCCGGCATGGGGTCAGTCCGGCTCCGTCAAAGCCCTGCGCGTCGTCGGAACCGTGCAACTCGTCGAGGATGCCACCGGATCAGCCGAAGCGTTGGAGCGCGGCCGCATCTTTGGCGAAGGCTATACGGTCATCACCGAAGCGGAGAGCAACGCCCTGCTCGTATTCTCCAATGGAGCAACCCTCCGCGTCGCCGCCGAATCGAGCATCAGCGTCAACGAGTTGATCCAGGAGACGTTTTCGCCCGAGTTGGGCTCCTATCAGACCCTACGGGAGGAACCGACCGCATCCGAATCACGACTCCACCTCAACTACGGCGAGGTAACCGGCCAGGCCCGATTACACGAGGATTCGAGGTTCGACGTCGCGACCAACGTCGGGGTGGCCGGGATTCGAGGCACGCGTTTCCAGGTGAGCTTTACCTCCGAAATCGATGACGATGGGCGCGAACGAATGCGGATGACCGTCATCAACATCGAAGGAACCGTCCTCGTCCAGAGCGTGGATGTCACCGAAATCGCCGAGTTCTCGTCAGTCGAACCAGGCACCAGCGCCAGCGTGGATGTGGACGAGGAAACGGGAACCGTGACGTTTTCCGAACTCTCCGCGGAACAAGCGCAGCAGGTCATGGCAATCGTCGAGGAAATGGAACAGGCCATAGAAGAGGAATCCGACGAGGTTGAACCGGGCACCGACGACGAGACGGAACCTGAAGAGGACCCGGCTGACGAGGATCCGCCGGAAGAAGAGGATCCGTTGGATACGGAAGAGGGGGACGACACGGAGGACCCCGGTGATGCCAGCGAACGCGATCTGCCACCCGATCTGGAACGGCCCGGCCTGAGTCCCTCCGAGGTGAACGAGTGATCCGGCACGGATGCCTTATCTCGTCATTGTGTCCCTCCTCTGGGGGCTGTCCTTCGGGCTATATCGTGAACACCTGACCGGCCTGGATCCGAATCTCGTCGCGTTCCTGCGGCTTCTGCTCGCCCTGCCGGTGCTGCTTCCCATGCTCCGTCCCCGCGCGATCGCGGGCCGGGATACGATCGCTCTACTCGGGATCGGAGCCGTTCAGTTCGGGTTGATGTACTCGGCCCTGAATGCTTCCTACCAGTTCCTGCTCGCATGGCAGGTGGCCCTCTTCACCGTTCTGACGCCGATCTATGTCGCAATCCTCAACGACGCGCTGGCCGGACGCTTTCGTCCATTCAACCTGTACATGGCCCTCCTGGCCGTACTCGGAGCCTCCGTCATCTACTTCCGAGCCGAGGGCTGGGCTCATCACCACTTCTGGATCGGGTTCCTGCTCATGCAGCTCTCGAATCTCTGCTTCGCTTTCGGGCAGGTCGCCTACCGCCGCATTCGCCGGGATCGCCTGCGCTCCACAGGAGACAGCCAGATATTCGCATGGCTATATATGGGCGGCGTAGGCATCTCCCTGCTCACCGCGACCACCAGCGGCGGTTGGTCACAGATTCCATCCATCACCGGCACCGAATGGCTCGTCATTCTCTATCTCGGGATCATCGCATCGGGTTGCTGTTTCTTCTGGTGGAACAAAGGCGCCACCCTCGCCAATGTCGCGACTCTGGCCGTTTTCAACAACCTCAAGATCCCCATCGCAATCCTCATCGCGGTCCTGGTCTTTAACGAAACCACCCATTGGCCGCGCCTCCTGATCGGAGCCGGAATCATCATCCTCGCCGCATGGCTCAGCGAGCGCCGCCAGGTGTCCCGTCCGGCCATAGGTTGACCGTTTGGCACCGTGCAACTCGCAACCGGCAACTCCGTTGCGCCTGCGGCGCAGACAACGAACCCAACGGCTTCCATGCCCTCCAGACGGGCACGAGTGGTACCCCGTCGCGGCGATTCACCACGGCATATCGTGTAATCCAGCTCACCCGCGACGGGTGGCCACCGCGGGAGCGACGGGATGCCGCCGGCCCCCGAAGGGGTTCAGTAGCTCAGTGGTTCAGGTGTTCAGAATGATATCTCCCCTGAACCCCCCAACCCCTGAACCCGTCCACCACCCTCCGTCTCCCCGCGCGCAGCCGCCCGCAACGGCAGCGCAGCCGCCCGCAACTCGCGCGCAACGCGCCCGCAACAGCGGCGCAGCCGCCCTTCCCCTACCACGCATACGCTCCCGCAACGCTGAACTGCCGGCGCGGCGGGGGGGTTCCGGGGAAATCCTGGAAATTGCTGTTCGTGATGTTGTCAACGGTCACGCGTAGTTCGGCGCCCGCGATCCCGCTGGGACGCCATAGAGCGCCCACCGATGCGTGGAATGCGTTCCTGGAGCTCGCCCGACGCTCGTTCTCGGCCTGGCGGCGCGCTTCAGTGTCAACCCGGAGTTCCACACCGGGAACCGGCTCAAAGACCCAGGCCGCGGTAAGCCGGTGGCGGGCGTAGTTGACCGCATAGTAGCTGCCGTCCACCAGCCCCCCCGCCGACCCGTAGTCCGCGGTTTTGCTCAAGGCGGTATACCCAATAAAGAGCTGATGCTTACCGGCCCGCATCCGCACGAGCGACTCCCATCCGTAGTTGTCCAGGTCAACGGGATTTGCCTGCCGGAGGCTGGCGGCGTCCGAATGAAAGGTCCAGTCCGCCAGGTCGCGGTCGCGCCGGTAGAAGAGTGCCGAGCCTACGGTGATGCGCTCCCGGGCCGCCTCGATCCCAACCTCCAGATTACCGGTGCGCTCCCGCCCCAGTTGCGCGTTTCCAGCAAAGGCACCGGGGGGCGGGCTGGAGGCTTTCGACGTGTATCCTGGCACCTGTGAACTCCCGGAGTACTCCGCATAATAGCGATTGTGCCCGCCGGGAATGACCTTCTCGAGCGAAACCAACGCCAGTGGCGAGACCGCGGACGATTCGCGGTTTGTGTCATCCCACGCCGCGCCCGCCCCGACGGTCCACACGCGGTCGCTCCCGGGTGCGAGCCTATAGGCCGGAAACACGGCCGCTTTCGTATAGCGCCGCGATTGAAATCCGGCGTGGACCAAATCGGTGCTCTCTATCGTATCCCAAAGCGCAACGGCCCGGTAATCGACCCCCCATCGCTCCGTGTGATGGCGTCCCTGCACGGCGGCGGCTTCGACCTCGGTCTCGTGCTGGAAGGGCCGAAAAAAGTCCTTCCCGCGGCTGCGATCCAGTTCATAATCATCCACGAGGCGCCGATGCGACACCCCGGCCTCCCAATGCGACCCCTCCCCGTAGGCATGCCGGTGGTTCACGATGAACAACGCGACACGGTATCGATCCGCTTCGAGGAAATCCGGATTCCCCGTATACCCGCCGGGAATCCCATAGAATTTGGATTGATACCCCGCGAACAGATCCGTCTGGGCGGCCGGCGACCGGAATTGTATCCGCCCGGAATACCGGACAAAATCATGATCCATGTGCGGCCGCGATCCGTTTCCCTCGGAACGGGAGAATCCCCCCTGAACGCCGATCTTCCTCCGCCGTGCATCGGCGCCAATCGCCCAGGTTTCACCGGCGACGGCACGCTGGAAATTCAACCCATTGTCCCCGACTCCAACCTCGACATAGCCCGCCGATGCCACGGGGATCCAACTCCATCGCACGGTCCCGGCGTTGCTGTTGAAACCGGCGAGGGCGTTCTCCACCCCCGTGATCACCTCGGGCGCCGAGACCATCAACGGATCAAAGGGGAGCTCTGCGGTATAGTGACCGGTTTGCGGATCAAAAAGGGGCAGCGCGCCAACCTGCACGCCGCTGTGCTCGAACACACTCCCACGGATCGTAATGTCGCTCTGCGCCTCCGGGAATCCCCGGACCTGAAGATCGACCCTCGGCTCATAGCGCAACAGCGTGACCGGAGCGGCGAAACTCCCCGCCGGCACCGGATTGGCGACCCGAAGATCGTCCACCACGTACGGCGATAGCTCCACGATGCGGTCCTCCCCGCACAATTGAACCACTGACAACATCAAGCATGCCCGGCAAACACCAACAAACAGGTTTCTCATGACGCCCCGTTCTATGATCCAAACGGTCCAACGCAAATGTTAATTGAATTTTTTTTTAGATTACTATATCCGTTTTAAGAAAATCCACGCATTCGCTTGCATCGAACCAAAGGAGCGTTTCGGGTCTCGGTAGCACGCCGTTCCGGCGCGACCGTATGATCACCATCGAGAACCTCCAGCATCGCTATGGGGAGACAATCCTCTTCAACAGCGTCTCCGCACAGATCGGAGACGCGGATCGCATCGGCCTGGTCGGTCCCAACGGCGCGGGAAAAACCACGCTGCTGGAATTCCTTGCAGGACGCTTCGAACCGGATGCCGGCCGTGTGAACGCCGCCCGGGAATGTGACGTGGGATACCTGCCGCAGGAGGAGATCCTCGACACCGACCGCAGCGTATACGACGAAACCGAGAGCGCGTTCGACGAAATCCAACAACTGCGCTCCGATCTTGCATCCGCTTCCCGCCGCCTGCACACGCTCGGGCACGAAACCGCCGAATACCGGAACCTCCTCGAACGGATTGGAACCTGGGAACACCGCCTTGAGGAACTGGAGGAGTCGAAGGCTCGCTCCCGGGTAGAAGCCGTGCTCCTCGGCCTCGGATTTCAGATCGAGGACCTCCCGCGGTCCGTCCGCACCTTCAGCGGAGGATGGCAGATGCGGATCGCCCTGGGGAAGCTCCTGCTCCGCGAACCGGCGCTGCTCATGCTCGACGAACCAACCAATCACCTGGACCTGGATTCGCTTCGCTGGCTCGAGAACTACCTGACCGCCTACGCCGGAGCGATCGTGATCGTTTCCCACGACCGCCGCTTTCTCGACGCGATCTGCACCCGGATATTCGCGCTGGAACACGGCCGCCTCGAATCCTACACGGGGAACTACTCCCAATACGAATCGGAGTCGCAACGCCGGCGCGAGCAACGCCTCCAGGCACAGAAAAGTCAGGAACGATCGCTCGCGCAGACCGAACGGTTCATCGAACGGTTTCGATATCAGGCCACGAAGGCGCGCCAGGTTCAGAGCCGAATCAAGGCCCTCAACAAAGTAGAGCGCATCACGGTCGAAACGGAAGCAGACGGGATCCACTTTCGTTTTCCCGACCCACCTCGGAGCGGACGGAGCGTGCTCCAACTCGACGGCCTCTCCAAGTCGTACGGAAGCAATACGGTGTTCCAGGACCTCGACCTTGAGGTGGAACGGGGCGAGCGCGTCGCTATCGTCGGCAGAAACGGAGCGGGAAAGAGCACCCTCACACGGATCCTGGCCGGGAACGAGGATTTCGAGCGCGGGGAACGCGTTGTCGGGCACAACGTAACGGTTTCGTATTTCGCCCAACACCAGGCGGAATCCCTCCAGCCGGATCAGACGGTTCTCGAAGCGGCCTCCGAACAGCAGCCTGAGGAGATCCGCAAGCAGCTGCGGACCCTCCTCGGTGCGTTCCTCTTCAAGGGCGATGCCGTATTCAAACGGGTCCGCGTGCTCTCCGGAGGCGAGAAAAACCGCCTGGCCCTGGTCCGCATGCTCCTTCAGCGATCGAACTGCCTCATCCTCGACGAACCGACCAACCACCTGGATATGCGATCGAAATCGGTCCTGCAGGAGGCGCTCCGCGAGTGGCGCGGAACCCTGCTCATCGTTTCCCACGACCGTGACTTTCTCGACCCGCTGGTCTCCCGCGTCTGGGACGTTCGAAACGGTGGCGTTCGCGACTTCCCCGGAACACTCAGCGAGTACATCGCCCGCTGTGAGGAGGATGAAGCCCGGGTCGCAAACCCTCCAGCCGCCCGCGCCGACGCTGGAACCGCCCCCTCCGCGTCCGGACGGCTTCGGCGCCGCCGGCAGGCCGCCGGACGCCAGCAGCGCGCCTCCCTTCGCAAGGAGATCGCCGAAGTCGAATCCCGCATCACCGAACTCGAATCCCACATCGGGAACTGGGAAACGGAACTCGCCGATCCGGAGTTTTTCCGGAACGGGGCACGCACCACCGAGGGCCTTCGTGCATACCACGACGCAAAAGCCGAATTGAGTGACGCGTACACACGCTGGGAAAAGCTGACCGCCGCACTCGAATCGAAGACCGCGAACGATGACTGATCTCCCCGAACGCGAGCAGGAAACGGAAGCCGACTCCCACAACCTCTCCGAGGTCGGGGCGTACGACAGCTTTCGCCGCGCAAATGAACACGGCCTCGTCATTCTCTCAATGGGTCTCCCCTACTGGATGTTCCGGCGCGACGGACGATTCCATCTCTGCGTCGAAGCGGAATCAATCGACCCCGTGCGCGACCAGATCTCCCGCTACGACCGCGAGAACCGGGCCTGGAACCTGCAACCGCACCTCCCGGCACAACCGGCCGATTATAGCCTCATCCCCCTCTACTGCATCGGCTTTCTCCTGCTCTTCTTCTTCGCGGCACAGCAGCGCGCGCCCGCGTTCTTCCTCGAATACGGAGCCGTCGACGCGGTCGCGATCATCTCCGGAGGCGAATGGTGGCGGAGCGTCACAGCCCTTTCCCTGCATGTGAATATCGCGCACCTCGTCGCCAACCTGGTCGCCGGAGGCCTCTTCGGCTGGCTGGTTCTTCGGGGATTCGGCAGCAGCTTCGGGAGCTTTCTCCTGCTCCTCTCCGGGTCGATCGGAAACCTTGTGACCGCGTATTTCTACCATCCGGGCGATCACTTTTCGGTGGGAGCATCCACCATGGTGTTCGGCGCCGTGGGACTCCTCGTCGGCAAGGCGATGTTGGAGATGCGACACGAGCCCCGGTTCCGCGGATGGCGGTACCGCTTGATCCCCCCGGCGGTCGGCTTCATCCTTCTCGGCCTGTACGGCGCCGGCGGGGAGAATGTCGACATTGCCGCACACCTCTTCGGAATGCTCGCCGGTATCGCCCTCGGTGTCCCCGCGCATTGGATCCAATGGCGCCTGCTCCGCCGGAGCCCATGGCAATACTTCTTCCTCGTCGCCGCCTCGTTCTACTTCTGCGCCGCCTGGTTCCGGGCACTCAACGCCGGACCTTGACCTGACGCGGAAGGCCGTAACGATGGTGTCATGTCGCTTCGCCTGACAAAACAGGAGCGCCAGGCGCTCAGCATCCTGCTGCTCATTCTCGGCCTCGCCTTGGTCGGCTGGCTTATTTTCGGGTGATTCGATACTCCATCGCCAATCCCTCCCGCGCGAAACAGGTATACTCCACGTCCCGACGGAAGATCAGACGCAAGTCGCTCGTCTCGAAATCAGCCCCGGGAGGACCGTCGAGGATCGCACCCGGCGACAGGGTTCGCGCCACCCGAATGCGGAGCCGCTCCTCCATAGGATAACGCACCGGATCGATATGAAGCCGTTGCGTCGCCAGCCGCAACCGCCGGGGAAGCCAACCGCCCGGAAGAATCTGCGCGACCGCATAGTGCTGCCGCGATAGAATAAACCAGCCCTTCGTCAGGACGGTCGTCCACGACTCCCCGTCATCGCTGGCTTCGACGCGCTGGCTCCAGATGTCAATGAGCGTGCGGGAGGGATTGAACGCATCGTAGAAGAGCACATCCTGATTCCCGAGGCTCGCGTCGAGCGCGACGCTCTCGCCCGCGTCCAGGCGATCGCCGAGGCGTTTCAGGCGCCGGATGTGACCGCTCAGGGACCGCCGGGCGAACCGGAGGCGCCGCAAATAGATGTCCTCCAACGCCGGGTCGTGCGGGTGCCGGGTGCGTCGCCAGATCCGCGACGCGTGCCGGCCAAGCTTCGACGCCAGCTCCCGAAGCTGCTCCAACTCGACGCGCGCCGTCGCAGTGTGGCGCGCCGCCTCGTCGAGCCGATGCTTGCGCCCGGCTCGAGCCGCCGCGAGCATCGAGCGGCCGGCGCGGTTGATCGCACACCGTAATTCACCCTGAAACCGCTGGAGAAGCCCGCCGGCCTCGAACGCCTCGAGATTCTCCCGGTTCCAGCGCGCATCCGCAATTGCAGACTGCAGATGCTTCAACCCAGCCGCAGCATCTCCGGCGACAGACTCGGCCCACGGATCCTCGCGGTAGGTCAGGTATACCATCGGATCGCTTGGCACCAGCTCGTGCGAGTCGATGTGATACGTCCGGTATCCCGCAACCTCCGGTCCGCCGTGACGATTCCTGTACCGTCGCATGAAGCCCTCCCCGGAGAGCTCTCGCCAGGCCGTCACAACCGCATCCGCCGCCTCGGGTCCGAAGCAATGCTCCGCCACGCGCCCCGGCAGGCGCACGGGGTCCTCCCCGACCGGATCCCATCCGCACGCCGCACTCGCCACAAGACCAGGCCGGAGCACCAGCGGATTCGTGCTGAACATCTCCCACATCGTCGCCATCTCCCCGCACGCCCCGGATTCGTACCCGAGCCGGATGAACCCGGGCACGTTGTCCGCCATCTGCATGGAAGGCATCACCCCGACCGAAGCCGACCGGCCGGCCGCGGGCGCCACAATCACTTCGAATCCGCGCTCCCGGAACCACGCCGGCGCCGCTCTCGGTTGATCCAGCACCGGACCGTACTCCCAATCCACCACGACGATGTCCCGGGGCAGATTCTCGAGGATTTGCGGGTGATGCAACAGCATGTCGCCCCAGACCATGATTCGCTTCCCGTGCCGTGCACAAAAATCATGGAGAAAAACCAGGTGCTCTCGGAAGCGCCGCAGGCTCTCCCGGAAATACGAGCGCCCCGCTCCGGGGGGGCCGGCCAGGAGCGGCGACTCATCGCAGTTCACGTGAAAGAAGCGTCCCGGGTACAACGACAGCAGCTCCCCGTACAGCGAACGGAGCAGAGCGCGCGTTCCGCGGTGTCGCAGCGAAAGCTGGTAAACCGACCGCTCCTCGCGCAGGTGAGCCAGGGAGGGATGCCGGAGGATCCCCTCGCAGTGTCCCAACGACGCCGGTGCAGGCACGAATTCCATGTGATGCTCGGCCGCCGTTTTCGCCAATCGCGCAAAGTCCTCTTCGGTGTACCCAAGAACATGAGACAGTTCGGGCCGCGTCCTCCAGCGATACTTGTCCTCGAAATAGAGGACTATCATGTTCTTCTTGTATGCCGCAAGATCCCGGATGAACCGATCCAGGAAGTCCGGACGCTCCACCTGGCGTCCCACGTCGATCATAACTCCGCGCCACCGCATGCGGGGCCGGTCGCGGACATGGAACGCGGGAATTTTCGCTCCGCCGATCCGGCGCAGCCGCAACACCTGGGCGAACGTCGCCACCGCATAGTAGAGCCCCGCGGCATCCCGGCCGGCAAGCAGGACGCCCGCATGGGCGCTCTCGATTCCGTACCCCTCCGCATCCTCCGGAACCCATCCGGGCCGCACCTCGAATCCAGGCTCGCGCCCGAGATACAACAGGTGCCCCCCGACATAGCGCGGAACCCCGATCCGCCGCGGACGAATCCCGGTCCACCGTTTCAGTTCATCCGCGAGATTGGACGCAGCACGCCGGTCGGCCGCATCGGCATCCAACGGGTGGAATATCCGCACCCGATCATCGAGAACAAACCCGCGCCCCTCGAACACGCACTCCCGCGGCGCCGGAAGCAGCGGTGCACGCAACGGCCAACCCTCGTTTACCTTCGACATCGCACTCATACAAGACCCCCACGATTATCCCACCTACAAACGGTTTACAACGCCGGAATTTTTTCGATCCGAATTTCGATTTGGTTGCCAACTGTCCTCTCTCCGAGCCGCTTCCAGCCCGTAGGCGTTTTGTGAAAGGCTGAAACGCTGAAAAGCTGAGATGCTGAAAGGCCTGGCGGTGAATCGGGATGCTTGGTGGGGTAAGGACGCTTCATCTGAAATTATGGAAGCGCCCCAAGTCGCCATTCGGCATTTCAGCATTTCAGCATTTCTGTAGCTCTCTCCGAAGGCATAGGTCTCGCCTGGTCAATTGAATGCTTCATCTCAGCTCTACGAGCCGGAGACCGTCTCACCGTCCGACAGTCCGACCGTCCAACCGTCTCACCGTCCAACCGTCTCACCGTCCAACCGTCTCACCGTCTCACCGTCCGACCGTCTCACCGTCCAACCGTCCAACCGTCCGACCGTCCAACCGTCCGACCGTCTCACCGTCCGACCGTCCAACCGTCCGACCGTCCGACCGTCCGACCGTCTTCCGCCCCCTGCGCTTCGCCGTCCCCCGCGCGCAGCGCGTCCGCAACAGCGGCGCAGCCGCCCCCTGTCTTTCGGGCTGAAAGCCCGGCAACATCGTAGCCTCGGGCAACGCCCGAGGATCCATTTCGCCCATTTGGATCAGGCTGAAAGCCTGAGTCACCTTCCGGCGCGGAGCTCGAAGCATGGACCAATACGCGGCGTTGCCGCCGCGATAGCGACCTGCGATCGCGCGGTAGGCGCGTTGCGCGCTGCGATAGCCGCCTTCGGCGCTCAGCTACAGCGGAGGCGCTTCTATCCATTTCGGAGGGCGCGTGCCCTCACGCGCCGGGGATCATCGGCGACATCGGTGGAATGAACGCAGGGTGAGGGCACCCTGCCTCCGAAAGCGCATCCACCCGCCGTCCCCCGCTGAGCAAAGCGAATCGGGATCCCCAGTCTCACCGTCCGACCGTCCGACAGTCCGACAGTCCGACCGTCCGACCGTCTCACCGTCCTCTAATCTCCGCCCGTTCGACCGGCCAGCGTCGCAATCGACCGGCGCAGGGCCCGCTGCTCGCCTTCAGTCGTGCCGTTGAAATTGGCATCCTCAAGCTCCACGGATACACCGCCCTGATACCCGGCTTGTTTCAGCGAACCGAGCACGGCACCCCAGTCGAGCGTGCCTTCACCGGGAATCGTGTATCGCCACGCCCAGGCACCAAAGGAAATCGGGTCGGCAAACACCCCCTTCAACTCGTGCCCGAATTCATAAAGGTAATCGCGCATCCATACCGTGTCCTTAGCGTGGACGTGGACAATCCGTTCACTGAATTCATCAATAAACCGGTACGCATCGATTCCCATCCGGAGCAGATGGGAGGGATCGTAGTTGATTCCGTAGCTCGGAGACGAGAGGGCGCCGAAAAAACGCCGCAATGTTTCCGGCGTGCAGCAGAGCGCACCGGGCCCGGGCCAACCCTCGATCGCGATCCGCGATCCAGTCGCTTCCAACACAGGTTGCAGCGCCCCGTACCCCTCCACCATGTCGGCGAAGTTGTCGCGGGCCGATCGTTTCGGATCGGACGGCAGCATAATGGTGAAGAATATTCGCACCCCCTTCCCCGAGGCCGTTCGGATCCAATTCGAAACCGATTCAACCGCCTTCGCCCGCTCCTGTTTCGAAGCCGTGATCAGCGTCTTGAAGCCGGCGAACGTCCCGAGATCGGCCGAGCCGACGCGAAGACCCGCCCCCCGGACCGCTTCAATCGCCCCGGCGTCCCCCCCGATCACGTCGAGGAACGAAAACCCGTTCTGCCCGGCCCAGCGTGCCGCCGCTCCGATATCCTTCTGCCATTCCGACGGACCAAGCCGAAATCCAAGCGGATACCCCCCGGGATCGGACACCTCGGCATTCCTACTCATTGTTTCACCTTCCATAACGTCTCCTTTCTTCGGTTACTCATCTGTCCTCCGCCAGCACGAGCGCGCTCTCATACATCCGGCGGGCCGCCTCGCCCACGGGGATATTCCATAGTTCCCGACTGAACATTTCCAGCCCGAAGTCGCCTCGGCACCCCGCCGGTTCCAACCGACCGATCAAGCCAGGCAAATCGAGTACCCCCACACCGACACATCCCAATCGCACCGTTCTCATGCGGACTATCCTGAGGTTATTCGCGGAAAACGCCATAGCGTAGTTGAAATGGCCCTGGATTCAACGTAGGAATCCGCACCTTTTTGCTCGACCAGTCCGCGTATCCTGCTGAACCATAGCGCATATGGCTGAACAGACCGGTTCCACACCACCGCCGCGCAACACATCCGTAACGATCGCCTGCGATCAGTTCTATATCAATGGATGCCCCACCTACGAGGGTCGCTTCTGGAAGGGCAAGCGGATCGAAGGACTTCTCATGAACGTGCGCACGGCGCAGGGGATATTCGACGATGAGAACCCGGAGACCATCCAGCGCTGGGCCTATCCGGACACCGGGAAGTGGGATCCCGATCGCAATACCCGGGAGTTCGTTGAAGCCATGCCGGCATGGCGCGAACACGGGCTCATCGCGTTCGACATCAACCTGCAGGGAGGATCCCCCGAAGGGTATTCGAAAGAGCAGCCGTGGCATAACTCCGCCTTCACCGCGGACGGCGACCTCAAGCCCGCCTACATGGAACGGCTCCGGTTGATTCTGGACCGGGCCGACGAACTCGGGATGGTGGCGGTCCTGGGAGTCTTCTACTTCGGTCCCGAACCGCGCATGAACGATGAGGACGCCCTGCACCGCGGCCTCGACAAGGCCTGTCGCTGGGTATTGGAGAACGGATACACCAACGTCATCATCGAGGTGAACAACGAGTGCGACAACCGCAAGTACCACTATCCCCTCTCAAAACCCGATCGGGTCACCGAGTTGATCCGGCAGGCCCAGGGGGTTCGGGTCGACGGGCGACGGCTCCTTGCCGGAGTCTCACTCTGCGGAGGACGGATACCCAGCGAAGCCATCGCCCTCGCCTCCGACTACCTGCTTCTCCACGGCAACGGCGTCTCCGATCCGGCCCGGATCGCGGAAATGGTGCGCGAGACTCGCGCGCTCCGCGGCGGCTGCGCCAAACCGATCTTCTTCAACGAGGACGATCACTTCGACTTCGACAAGCCCGACAATAACTTCGTCGCCGCGGTCGGCGAGTACGCCGGCTGGGGTTACTTTGAACCCGGCGAGAGCAACTACCGGGACGGGCACCAAAGCCCACCGGTCAACTGGGGAATCAACACCCCGCGCAAACAGGCCTTCTTCAACCTCCTCAAGGAGATCACAGGATCATGAAAATCGCGTTTATCGGAACCGGAGTCATGGGCGCGAGCCTCGTGCGTCACCTCCTCGACGCCGGCCATGAGGTGCACCTCTACACCCGTACCCGCTCAAAGGCTGAACCGTTGATCCAACGCGGCGCCCAGTGGCACGGCGACGCCGGCAGCGCTGCGGCAGCCGCTGAAACCGTATTCACAATGGTCGGGTTTCCCGAGGACGTAAAATCGGTGTACTGCGACCCCGGTTTCGGAATCCTCGCAAACGCCCAATCCGGCGCCCTCCTTGTCGACCTGACCACGTCAACCCCCGCCCTGGCCCGGGAAATTGCCGAAAAAGCCGAAGCAGGCGGCCTGGCCGCGCTCGACGCCCCGGTCTCCGGCGGCGACGTCGGAGCCCGTAACGGAAAGCTCGTAATCATGGTTGGCGGCCCGGAGGAAGCATACCAACGCGCCCTGCCGCTTCTTAAGCTGTTCGGCGAGAACATTCATCTCCATGGCGGTCCAGGCACGGGACAGCACTGCAAGATGGCCAACCAAATTGCCGTGGCTGCAGCGATGGTGGGGTGGAGTGAGGCGCTCGGATACGCCCGGCATGCCGGGCTCGACGAGGCTGCCGTCCTCAAAAGCATCAGCGGTGGCGCCGCCGGAAGCTGGACGATGACCAACCTCGCCCCGCGTGCGCTCAAAGAGGATTACGCACCGGGATTTTACGTGAAACATATCGTCAAAGACCTCCGCATCGCACTCGAAGCCGCCAGGGATATGCAGATCGACCTTCCCGGACTCGCCCAGGCACACAAGCTCTACAAACGCCTCGAATCCGAAGGCTACGCCGACGAGGGGACCCAGGCCCTCTTCCGGCTCTATCGCTCGGATCCGTGAACGGCACCGGCGTCCGGATTCAAGTCAACGAACATGCCACCCGCCGCACCGCTGGACGGAATGGTCCGGAATGTGGGTGCCGGCTGGCATACGACAATCCCTCCCCAAAAGCAAGCGCGCCCGGGCGGATTCCTCCGCCGCGGGCGCGCCGCGCAAACCGTCTGCTGGGAAGACCGGTCGCTACTCGACCGTCATCGTTCCCCACATGCCGGCGGGCGTGTGTCCCGGGAAGGAACACACAAAGGGATACTCACCCGGTTCCGACGGCGCGGTGAAGACAAGCGTCTCCTCTTCGCCAGGACCCAGAACCCGCGTCGCGGCAATAACCCGGTCATCCCACTCCGGGGGGATGTACTCGTTGGCTTCATGACGAATCGCCTCCTGAGCGAACGCCTGGGGATCAGTGCCCTGCGGAAGGATGGCGAGGTTGTGGCCCATGGCCTCCTTTGGCATCTGCCCGATATTCCGGAAAATCAGGGTGACCTCGGAGCCGGCCGCGACACGGAACTCCGTCGGACTGAACTGCATCTGGTCGTTTCCGGTGATCGTGATCACGCCGTCGTCCTGCTCGCCCGGTCCACACGCCGCGATGAGCAGCGCGGCTGTGGCGAGGCAAGATATGCTGATGATCGATTTCAGGTATTTCATGATTGGATTCCTTTGCTTGGTTTAAGGGTTCTCCTTGCGCCCTGCCTAGCGGCGACGCTTGCTGATCAATAGTGCAACAAGTGCCAGGAGTGCGGCAAGAATAGAAAGCGTGATTGGAATCACTGCGGCGAATGCGGATTCGGTCTCCCGGGAGCGCACGATGACCTTCCCTTCCATGTACGGATGAGGGGTGCAAATGTAGCTGTACTCTCCCTCTTCTTCGAATGTGAACGAATACGATTCGCCGTGGGCAAGCAAAGGAGAGACGAATCGTTCCGGTCCGGACGTCGAAACGGCGTTGTGAATTCCCGAGAACTCGCCCGCAAGGTAAGAGAAGACATCCTCGTTCACCCAGCGTACCGTCGTTCCGGGTTCGACCTCCAGAACCGACGGTGAATACGAGTTTCCGATAATGCTGATCGTCACTTCATCGGCACCCTCTGGTGCGCGAACCGGGTTGCGCAACTCCTCGGAACCGGGCTTGAACGGCGAGATCGTCCGCACGGCATTCGATTTGAAGTCTTCCATCTCTTCGGCGGTGTAAGCCGGACCATCGGCGGTGACCCGGACCGGAGTCTCGGCGTCAGCGTCACCGTCCGCCACCAGAAGCCCGATCGCACCGCGACTCGCCGAACCGACCGCGTGCGTCAACATCGTGTAAGCCCCCTCTTCCGGCGGAATCCGGAACTCAACCACCCACGAGTCGCTGGGACCGGCCGTGACCGTCTGCCCACCAGGTAGAACCGCCTCCGGGTGACCCTGCCAGTACGCGAAGTCCCAGATGATCCCGACCAGGTGGAAAGTCGAAAGCAGGTTTGGACCAACGTTCAGAAAGTAGATCCTCACGTAGTCACCGGGACGGGCGACAATCGGTTCTTCAACATAACGGAAAAGCCGTCCGTTGAAGGTGACATACGCCGCATTACCCTCCACCGCATCAGCGCCACTCGAGTAGAATTCGTTCTGGATCAGGTAAATCTCGACATCGGGTCCATGCCCGAGAAGCTCTTCCATCTTGTATTGCTGCTCGCTCGGACGCACCACCATCATGCCGTACTGACCGAAGAGCACGTGCATCGGAATCGCGTGTCCGCCCGGCGCACAGTGATACATGAAGACACCGGGATAAGTGGCGCGGAAGACAACCCGCTTCTCCTCTCCCGGTTGTATCGACCCCATATACTTCGATGTCTGCGTATACGCCGCATGAATCGAGGCACCATGCGGCACCGTCCCCTCATTGCGCACAATGAATTCGACGATATCACCCTGGTCGACGATGATTGTCGGCCCCGGCACCTTGCCGTCCGTCAGAAACCCGTCGTAGACGACTCCGTTTCCAAGGTAGGTCGATCCTTCATCGAGCACGATCGTGAAGCTCTTGTCCGGCTCGATGTCCTGCGGAACATAACCGGTCTGCGGAATCGGAAGTCCCATGTCGCGATGAATGATCTCGATGAAATCCTCATCGTCGTACACCGCGGGCAAGTCCAATGGATTGGCCGGCGCCGCAGCGGCTGCCGGACCGTCGGCCCGCATCGAGGATTGCGGGTTGGATGCCGATGCATCGGTGGTCTCCGCCATCGCGGTCGCCCGGGCAAGGTCAGCCCGCTGCCCGGCCATCAACTCGGCCACAACCGGACTCGCAAAGCCGTCCAGCGGCAGGCCCGATTGATTTTTCATCGCCACGCGCATGTCACGCGCCATCAACGAGTCCGCACGCTCGTTCTCCAGTTCCTTTCCAATAGCAAGGTTGCAGGCATCGCAGGCCGCGGCCTGTGGAGCCATGAAAAATGTCGCCGCCAGCGCAGCGAGGGCGCCCGCCGCGATCAAGTTTCGGGGTATCCGAAACGATTGGTTTACAGTATTTTGTGTTTTCATCTTCGGAGTCTTTCTATCTGAGGTTTGCGCTGTGGATCCCACCCTCAGGCACTCTTGATCTCTTTAGGTCCGCGCCAATCAGGTCGTATCCAATGCCCGCATCATCGCACACTTCCGGCGGACAATCCTTGATCCAGATCAATCCACATAATTCTTTTAAATAGGATCCGTAATGGGATATAACGAACACTAATACCCATTATAAGCCCTCCTGGCCTCAGGGCAAGAGGAACCGTTTTGAAGCGCGACCTCGATCGCGATCGCTACACACCCGCCGCAATCTTGCGGTCCTTGTCCAACCGCTTGCGGGCGTTGGGGTCCAAAAGGCGCTTGCGCAGACGGAGAAAACGCGGCGTTGCCTCGACATACTCGTCGGCCTCGATGTACTCAATCGCCCGTTCGAGGCTGAAGCGGACCGGCGGGGTGAGCATGATCCCCTTCCCGTCCCCGCTGCTGCGGAAATTGACCAGGTGTTTCGCCTTGGTCGGGTTGACGGGCAGGTCGTGCCGGCGGGGATTCTCTCCCACGATCTGCCCCATGTAGGCATCCTCGCCGGGGGCGACAAACAACGCGCCGCGTTCCTGCAGCGCGTCGAGCGCAAACGCCATCACCTTGCCCTGATCCGTCGAGACCAGGGTTCCGCTCTGCCGGGTGACGATCTCGCCACACCAGGGACGGTATTCGAGAAACAGGTGGCTCATCACTCCATGCCCGCTCGTCAGGTTGACCAGGTCGGTCTCAAACCCGATCAAACCGCGCGTGGGGATCTCGGCCTCGACGGTGACTCCGCCGGGATGGTGGTCCATGCGGGTGATCTTCGCCCTCCGGCGCGACAGGGATTCGAGCACACCGCCCATCTCGCCCTCGTGCACCTCGACCCAGAGCCGCTCGAACGGCTCGCACGGCTTCCCGTCGACTTCGCGACGGATCACCATGGGACGGGAAACGAGCACTTCGTACCCCTCCCGGCGCATCGTCTCCACAAGGATGGCGATCTGCATCGCGCCGCGGGCATTCACGAGAAATCGCGTCCCCTCCCCCGTCTCCTCGACGTTGATCGAGATATTCGTCTTCACCTCGCGCATCAGGCGCTCGCGGATCTGGCGGGAGGTCACCAGCTTGCCGTCCCGACCCGCGAAAGGACCGTCGTTTACCGCGAACTCCATCTGTATCGTGGGAGGATCAATCTCCATGAACGGCAGCGGTTCGGCGGTCGCCTCGGATGCCAGCGTGTCCCCGATGTCGATATCCGTGCAGCCGGCAATCCCGACGATGTCGCCGGCGCCGCCCTCCGCAGAGTCCTCGGTCTTCATCCCGGTGTAGCTGAACAGCTTGGTGATCTTCAACCGCTGACAGGATCCATCCTTGCGCAAGGCGTACAGCGTTTCGCCGGTCCTCGTCGAACCGCTCAGAACCCGGCCGATCGCAACGCGGCCGACAAAATCGTTCCAGTCGATGTTGCTGACGAGCATCCTGAACGGTCCCGACTCCACCACCGGCGCGGGCACGGAGGCGTGAATCGTCTCGAACAACGCGTTCATGTCGGTGCGCGGACCCGCGAGATCGCGATCGGCCCATCCCTCTTTGGCGCTGGCATACAGAAACGGCGCGTTGAACTGCTGCTCGCTCGCATTCAGCTCGAGGAAGAGTTCGAGCACTTTGTCGTGAACGCCCCGGGGATCGGCGTGCTCCCGGTCCACCTTGTTCACGACCACCACCGGCGCCAGCCCGTGCCCGAGCGCCTTGCGCAACGCAAACCGGGTCTGCGCCTGGGGACCGTCCAGCGCGTCGACCACCAGGAGCACCCCGTCCACCATCTTCATGACCCGCTCCACCTCGGCCCCGAAATCGGCGTGCCCCGGCGTGTCCACGATGTTGACGATGCACCCCTTCCACAGCACCGCCGTATTCTTCGCCTTGATCGTGATCCCCTTCTCCCGCTCCAGGTCCATCGAATCCATAATGCGCTCGGCAACCACCTGGTTGTCCCGAAATACGCCGCTCTGACGCAGCAGTTGATCCACCAGAGTAGTCTTACCGTGGTCGACGTGGGCAATGATCGCAATATTCCGGATATCGGGCTGGGACATGAGCTTCTTGAATTAAGAGAAACCTTCCATAATGCTCACTCCCCGCCCCCCTGGCGAGAGAAATATGCAAACAATGAAGCACCGCGAAGCCATCCTGCGGAGCGGATGACGTGCAACGTGTGATTCGGTCAGGCGCTCACGCCTCAGCCAGGGTCTTGGACATCTCTTCATAGCATCGTTCGCAAATGCCATGAGTAATCAGCGGCTGAAACTCATGATGAAACAGCCGCAACTGAACAACGGCATCCTCCACCTCTACCCATGCTCCGTTGACAAAAACCTTCTTGCACCAGGCGCACACGCGCAACAATTCATCACCATTTCCGGCTGCGCCGGTTTCCGGGAAATCCGGAGGCTGCCGCCTCTCTTCCCAGATTGTACGAGTATGAAACTGAACAGTGCCATCCTCCCACAGGCGTACGTCCATTTCAAGCATTCGACGGCAATTGGGCGAGTCACAGCGGAAGGTGAAGCGCACGGAGCTGCTATCGCGTATCCGCTTCAGCACCTGTCGGTACAGCTCACGTGTCGTCAGATCACTTATGAAATCCCATAGAGGGCGATGAAGAACCTGAGATGATGCGGCCGCTTCCCCGGCGTTCGCAACGGCAAACCGATCCCATTGCTCATTCACATACACGATTTCGTCCTGGTCATTGACCCGGTAGATGATCTCCCCTTTGTCCGCCATTACACTTTCCTTGAAATAAAGGCTCTATGCTGCACGAACGTGCGGAGTCAGACGCCCGGTTTGCCGCATCTCACCCGGACTCCTTGGTTCAGTGTCTTCTTCTTCGAATACACGATTCTGCCAAACACTTCAACCAATCTCTTCGCGTTCGCGTGCTCGTCTCTGTCGTCGAGCGACATCATTTCGGCCGAATGCGGCGGTCTTGAAAACCGTTAGACCGAACGGGTCGCCTCGGGGAACCGACCGGCGCTCACGTTCGGTTCGGCCTACTCCGGGACGAGTGCACCGTGGTAATAGGCGCCCTCAGACGCATTCCACCAGCGGGCGACTGGGAGAATCTCCCCTTCCAAAAACACGATCCAGGATGCGGTTGAAAAATGAAAAAGCCAGGTGCCGGGCTGCATGAGATCATGCCCCAGGTCGCCGCTTCGAACGACGTAGAGCCAGCCGAGAATCGGGGAGTAGATGATCTGGTTGTCGTGATTGTAGAGTGCACCGAAGAATCGGTTGTTGCCGAAGGTTTGCGGTTCGATGGCGTAACGGGGCAATTCCACGTTCCAGTAGTCGAGTTCCGATCCCAATTGCTCGCGCAACTCCGCTTCCCGTTCCGGCGATGGCTCGCTAATCTCGTAGTAAAGATCCTCCACCAAATCCCCGAACACCGGTGTCTCAGCGGGCCTGAAGATCCACCCGGTAGCCGTCACCCGCTCGGCCGTATGCCATTGGAGGACAGGGACCAGGCCTTTGCTGCGGTGGCATTCCCAGGTCATTCCGTCGGCGAACCAAGCGTCAATCCGGACATCCAGTGTCGGCGGCCGGGCCTCCCACTCTCCGTCTTCGTTGATAAAACCGATATCGTAGTCGCTCCAACCGCCCAGTTCCACACCAAGGGAGCGATCCGACGAGCCAAACAGGCAGACATTGATCCAATGCGGGATGATCTTGCGGGGCAGTAACTTGTCCCCGGTCCGGAAGGTCTGGTCGCCGATCAGGACTTCCTCCCTGCCGAAAACCTCAAGAAAATCCTCCGGAGATTCCAGTCCGAAGTTACTCTCGATAATATCAACGTAGCGTGCGCTCCCCTTGACCGTCATTCCGCGATCCCCAAGCCCGATGAACCAAACCCGGTCGAAAATGTAATTCTGGCCCCGAACGATATCCGCGGCATCCTCACTGGCACGACTCGAGATCAGGCGGGAGTCCCGAACGACCACGTTTGCACACGCAGAGAACTTCAGCGCCTCTTCAACGTCATGGGCATAAATGTCCAATCGCTCGATCAGGATATTCTGTGCCTTGTCAAAGCTGAGTGTATGCTGATCGCCGGGCAAATCGGCCAAGGGTTCGTCTGAACGCGTCGACTGAAAAAATACCAGATCGTCATTCACGCGCCAGAGACCGTCGCGCCGGTCGCTGATGACAAGTCGCTGTTCTCCTCCATCAAAGTAGATTTCAAAAGGATAATCCGTCATCTCCTGGATCGTTTCCGGATTCAAAACCAGGTGATAAACCTGGTTTTCCACAAGCCACCGGGCGTTTTCAACGGATCCCGAAACACCATACCCAACAGCGAGCATTGGAAACAGCATATAAATCCGCACCGTCCTGACGACGGAATGGAAGTGCTGCCACACATCTCCTGTGGATTGCCGGCGCATGCAGAATTCTACGCAAAAAGACATCCCCGTCAAATCATCCGGATCAAATGCGCGTAGCGTACCACGGTATTTCTATTTAGACCATCTGTTGATCATGGATCATCAAAAAAAATACCCATAGAGTCGCATTTATATCCCAGGGCACCCGCCAGGCAGCTCGTACACCCGCGAGGGCCATTTTCGTGGGGTAAGTGTCCTGTTGGTAGCCTGTTGATGACGCACGGGTCCCGCCTTCAGGCGGTTTCCAAGCAAAAGTGGGACCGCATAAATCCTCCAACGATCGCCCCAGATCAAATGGCCCTGGCCTGCCCGCAAATCCCGCCGCGGTTTCGGTTTGATCCGGCCACGCAATTCAGCTTTCATCGGCTGTTCCGGAGGGTTGGCAGAGCGGCCGCACAATACAAAATTTCAGCTTTTCAGCATCTCAACATTTTGCCTTCCACGCACAATCGCTTTCTCCAGTTCGACGATCAGGAACACGGCGAATCCGACGCCCAACGGTACCAGCCAATGCCGCAACTCCAGCGGGGCCGAGCCGAACCAGGTGTTCATGAATGGCGCATAGACGAAGGCCAGTTGGAGGATTGCCAGAATACCGACTGCAATCCAGACGGCGGGATTGGCGAACCACCGGCCGCCGCGTAACGCGGATTCCCGCAGGTAGCGGCTATTGAACAGGTAGAAAACCTGCCCGCAGACGAGCGTATTGACTGCAACGGTACGGGCAAGGTTCAGAGGCATTTCCAATCGCTGCTCGATCACGAACACCGTGATCGTCGCGCCCCCGATCAGGATCGAGACGAATGCAATCCGCCAGAGGAACTCGCCCCGCAGGATCGGCGCGCGTGGATCGCGCGGCGGCCGCTGCATCAGACCCGGTTCGGAGGGCTCGAACGCCAACGCGAGCGCCAGGGTCACCGCCGTCGCCATGTTTACCCAGAGGATCTGAACCGGCATCAGCGGCAGCACCATTCCAAAGGAGACTGCGATCAGGATCACCAGTGCTTCCGCGCCGTTGGTCGGCAGGATGAAGACAATCGATTTCCGCAAGTTGTCGTAGATCGTTCGCCCCTCCTCTACGGCCCGCTCGATCGAGGCAAAGTTATCATCGGCCAACACGATCTCCGCGGCCTCCTTCGTCGCCTCGGTGCCTTTGATCCCCATGGCGACCCCGACGTCGGCCCGCTTCAGGGCCGGGGCGTCATTCACGCCGTCCCCCGTCATGGCGACGACCTCGTGCCGCGCCTGCAGTGCTTTGACCAGCCTCAGCTTGTGCTCCGGGCTCGTGCGTGCGAAAACATCATTTTCCTGAACGATTGACTCGAGCTCCGCGTCGCTGGCGGCTTCCAGTTCCGAACCGGTCACGGCGCGGGCGCCGTCGGAGATCCCCATTTCGCGCGCGATCGCGCACGCGGTCCCACTATGGTCTCCCGTGATCATCTTCACGCGGATCCCCGCCTCGCGACAGATCCGGATCGCCTCGATCGCTTCCGGCCGCGGCGGATCGACGATTCCCACAATCCCGGCGAACACCAGGTCGGCGTCGACGTCCTCCATGGCCAGCTGGTCCTTCGAATCCGAGGCCTCCCGGTACGCTGCGGCCAGTACCCTGCGGCCGGCGCCGCCAAGCGCATCGATTTGTTCTTCCCACCAGGACCGGTTGATCGGTTCGACATTCCCCTCCGGCCCGAGCTGATTTGCGCACCGATCCAGCAGGCGGTCCGGCGCCCCCTTAATGTGAACCCGCACATCACCGCTCTCGAGGCGGTCGAGCGTCGCCATAAACTTGTTCTCGGACTCAAACGGGATCGCTGCGATCCGCTCCGCCCCTCCCGCATCGAATTGAGCCTTGCGGGCAAGTGCCACCAGGGCCCCCTCGGTCGGCTCGCCGGTAAGCACCCATTGGCCGTCTTCCTCAACGACCTCCGAGTCGTTGCAGAGTGCCATCACGCGAACGAGTGCAGCAAGGTCCGGATGCTCCGCCAGGGAAGCTTCGCTCTCCTTCCGGGTGATCCGGCCCTCCGGCGCATAGCCGATCCCCTCAACCGTGTACTCTCCCGCCCGCGTAATCACGTTCCGGACCGTCATTTCGTTCTGGGTCAACGTCCCCGTTTTGTCGGAACAGATTACCGTGACCGAGCCCAGGGTCTCCACCGCGGGCAGCCGCCGTGTGATCGCGTTGCGCCGCGCCATGCGCTGGACCCCGATTGCCAGAGTGATCGTCAGGATCGCGGGAAGACCCTCGGGAATCGCAGCGACCGCAAACCCGATCGCCGCGAAAAAGAGCTCGTCGATCCCGTAGTCATGCACAAACCAGCTCACCCCGAACATCAACACCGCCATCCCGACAATCGCCACCGACAACGCTTTGCTGAATGCCGCCATCTGACGTGTCAATGGAGTCGCCAGGACCTCGACGTCTGCGATCATCCGGTTGATCCTCCCAAGCTCCGTTGCAGCCCCGGTCCCCGTCACCACGCCGACGCCCCGGCCGCCCGCAACAAGGGAGCCCGAATACGCCATGCTGCTCCGGTCGCCCACACCGGCATCCGCCTCCACCGCGGCGGAGTCCTTTTCCGACGGCACCGACTCACCGGTCAGCGCCGACTCCTCGATCCGCAGATTCGTCGTCTCGATCAAGCGCACATCCGCCGGCACGCGATCCCCCGAGCGCAAGCGGATCACATCCCCCGGGACCAGTTCCTCGGCCGCAATGTCCCGCCAGTGCCCATCGCGGCGTACCTGGGCATGCATGGAGAGCATCTTCCGAATACCCGCCAGCGCCGCCTCTGCTTTCCCCTCCTGAATGAACCCGATGACCGCGTTGACGACCACGACAGCGAGGATCACCGCCGTGTCGATCCAATGCCCGAGTATTGCCGTGATCACGGCGGCCCCGATCAGGATATAGATCAACAGGTCGTGGAAATGCTTGAAAATCCGCTTCAGGATCCCCTCGCGCGCCGCCTCCGGCAAACGGTTCGGCCCCACCGTCCGCAACCGCCGGCCCGCCTCCTCGCCATCAAGACCCTCCGCACCCGTCCCCAATGAATCCAGGACCTCATCTACTGCCAACGCATGCGGGTTCTCAACCTCGTGCTCTCTCACCTCCGCGTCACTCATCACATCAATAGATACCGCCATCCGTGGCGTCTACGCCCAGCGTGCCCGGATCACGATCGCTGTCAAGTAGACCGAAAGGTCTCGGGGGTTCGACGCAGCGGAGATGGGGCGACCGCAGGTCGGTGCGCAGCACCTGGCAAAGCCAGCCCAATCCCTCACCCGCAGGCGGCTCGAACACCCGCCAGGGCCGGCATGCAAATCCCGCGTGCTTTCGATTTGATCCGGCCACGCAATTCAGCTTTCATCGGCTGTTCCGGAGGGTTGGCAGAGCGGCCGAATGCGGCGGTCTTGAAAACCGTTAGGCCGAAAGGCCTCGGGGGTTCGAATCCCTCACCCTCCGCCAGATACCTGTCGTAAACCCCTTGAATATAAGTAACTTATGAATTCCCAACACCTTGAGGAACGACAGAAAAGTGTCCGCAAGTGCTCGCAAGTGCTCGCAATTAAGCATTTTCACCTTAACTGGACCTTGACTGGGAACAGAAACAACCGGCGCAGCACACCAGAAAACTATTCGGCGGATGGTCGCCTTGGGGGGGGCGCTCATTTTGGACGCGGCGTTTGCGCGATCGTCCGACTACTAAACTACTGGACATCCCAACACATGGCATCAACACGAACGAGCGAGCAAACTAGGCAAGCGCACATTGAAACGCTCGGGGACACGTTAGGTCCGCTCTATCACGCTTTGTGGAATGAACTAGCTTGGCTTTACGCGAAGTGGGGAGAGTACGTGGAAGTCTTCGGGACCAAGCCATCACGCATCGAGCTGGTCAATAGTGCTGCACCGCATTTCTTCCGTATCGTTCAGGACTCGATTTGGGACGACTGTCTCCTTCACATCGCCCGGCTAACGGATCCGCCGAGGAGCGCGGGGAAAGAGAACCTGACGGTTAGGCGCCTTCCGGAAGTTATCGAGCGCCACGAGCTCAGAGCATCCGTTGCCAAACTGGTCGACCACGCTGTCGATACAGCGAGTTTCTGTCGCGATTGGCGGAATCGACGTATCGCACACCGAGATCTCAAGCTGGCGTTGGAAGCTGGCGCCGAGAGGCTCGAGCCTGCAAGTCGCGCGAAGGTTAAATCTGTTCTGGAATCACTCTCCGACGTACTGAACTCCATATCAACGCACTACATGAACTCGAAGACCAGGTTCGAGGGAGTAGGGAGCTATCGTGGGGCGCTCGATCTATTGCATGTTATCGGCGAGGGCCTGCAGGCTCAGGAGGCTCAGCGTCAACGGGTTATGGAGGGCGACATCCGCCCAGAGGACGATAGGAAAAGGGATCTCTGAATCTAGCAGAGCCGATGAAAGGCGACGCCAATCGCCCCCCCAACCGACGGCGGAGCCGGCCTGCGGCGGCCGCTCCCGGTGGTTCTGATCCGCTGGGGATTTCAGTTTCACCCCATGGGCTCGTCCATTCTGTATGGCATGGCGTCGACTGAAATCGCCAGGCTCAGCGATAGCCAGCGGACCGTCCGATTACCCCACTTAGACCTATGATTGGCCACTCACTCTGCTAGAGTGTAGTTGCCATGACAATACGAACGGTCTACCAGGCCTACCGGAAGAAGCCCTACGTCGCCCGCTGGTATGAAGGCACGCGCCAGCGCAACCGCTTCTTCTCAACCGAATCCGCGCGGGAGACATTTATCCGGCGCTTCGAACAGAACTCGCGGAGGGCGGACCCGGTCCTCCCCGACCTGCCCCCGCACCAGATCATGCGCTGGCAGCAGGCCGCGCAACTCGCCCCCGAAGCCGACCCGGTCGACGTCTTCCGCTTCTGGATCGCTGCGCGCGCGAAGGAACGCACTCAAGCCAATCGCAACCTCGTCGAGGCTTCCGACGCCTTCATCTCCGCGATGGAGCGCATGAAGCGCAACCCCTCGCACATCGGCCACGTTCGCAAGGCACTGGACGATCTCATTGAGGAGGTGGGCGACGTGAACCTGAGGGACTTGGACACGGAGACCCTCCGCCTGCACCTGCACGGTCTGCCTTTCCAACCCGTCACCCTCCGTCACCGGCGCACGAACCTGGGGGCGGCGTTCCGCTGGTGGGAAAAACAGGGTTGGGTGGACGCGAACCCGGTGCGCAATGTCGAGACCCCGCAGATCCTAGACAAGGAACCCGGGATCCTCACCGTCGACGAAATTCGCGCCCTGTTCCGCGCCAATGAAAAGGTCGATCCGGGCATCTGCGGGATTCTCGCCCTCGGGGCCTTTGCCGGGATGCGCTCCTCCGCCATCGCCCGCCTCGACTACCGCGAAATCGACTTCACCCAGCGCGGCATCGCCACCCCGGCCGAGAAGACGAAGAAAAAGCGCCGCCAATGG